>JAFTEP010000063.1 GCA_017453605.1 Clostridia bacterium | reverse complement strand
CGAAGGCGCGGGAGCATCCATTCCGCAAACCGAGGTTTTGACGCCTATACCTTTTTCGCTCCAGAAAAACTTTACAGAAGCTCGTACGGAAGTGAGACCCATTGGATAATCGAGATCGACCGCCGAAAGAGAATCCCATACGGGATCTGAAACAGAGAGATTTTCCGTATAAGGACGGTAAGCAATTTCGCCCTCCGGCTCACAGTTTTTAAGGCGCTCTATGCTGCCGCCGAAAAAAGGCGCGACCGACGGTCTGATCGGCATTTCAAGACTTACGGTTCCGAACCCGGCGATGAAAACGTCCCTGACGTGAAGATCGTACATAAGCGTGCGGTCGGGATCGCAGGAGGTGAGAAGCATCGTGAGCGAAAGTTTGGGTTCAAGGCTTCCGGTCGGCCAGAGAACTATCTCGGGATCGACGTAGGAAAAAAACTTTGTGTCGGATCTTAAATCGACGTGGTGTGAGATCTGGCATACGTCGGACTTCAAAGCCGCGCCGTATTTTTCGATCAGGACTCTTTCCGCCGCTTTCTGTACGTCACCGGTGAAAAGAACGCTCTGAGAATCGGCTATAAGACGGAAGACGAGAGATGTGTCGTTGACAAAGTTCTTTTTCCCTCCGTCGACGATCGGAAGATCCGCGGACGTGTAGAGGATCTCGATCTTAACTGAGCCGAATCTGAACTCATCACCCGCAAGAGGAGTCACGATCTCGACTCCGGGGAAAAAACCGAAGTCGTCCGTAAATCGCTTCAGCTCGGGTACGCAGGCGGGCTGGCAGTTGGCGTAGAACTCTTCCGAAAGAAAGCGGTGGACGATCTTTTTCACTCTCACCTGATCGGAAAACTTCTCTGCCACGTCGAAGAAAGCGCCGGTGTGATCGAGGTGATTGTGAGTGAAAAACCAGGCGTCGATCACGGGCTTTTCGGTGTCCGCGATCTTTTTCAGAAGATCGACGAGGATCTTTCCGTCGCCGGGCATCCCACCGTCGACGACGAGAGTGCTCCCGTCGCCGCAGCGGATGACGTAGCTCATCCCGTCGAGGATCTCACCGCGGGTCTTGATCTGAAAGACGATCGTTTTCATTTATAAAATCACTCGAGGATGACGTACGCGAGGGCGGACGGAGTGAACTGGTGCATGAAGAAGCTCTCGCGATTTACGAAATTTAGACTGTAGGCGCGGATGGCGCCGGGCGATCTCACGCCGTTGAATTCGAGATCGAAGCCGATGACGTCTCCGGCTTTGTGCTTCTGAGAGAACTTCACTCTCGCACAGACGGTGTAGCCGTCCGCGTCGGGATAGATCGCCGAATCGCATCTGACCAGGTCGGTACAAGTCACTTCCCTGCCGCCGATAAGTTTTTTCTCCGGGAAATACTTTATATTCTCTATAAATCTCGGATCGCCTGGGTGATCCTCCCAGAAATCGAAGCGTCCGGCGACGGGGATCTCGGTCAGATAAAGGCGCACGCAGTCGGAATCGGCGCTTCCGAAGTGGTGCGGATCAGAGACGAGTTTTTTGGAAAATCTTATGTTCAGATACAGACTGTCTTCGTCCCAGAGGGCTTTGAACGTACCCGAGTCACCTTCGGGACCGGGATTCGGCCAGAGATCGAACTTCGCTTCATAGAGCCTCGATGCGTTCCACGCGGGATCCGCGGGATCCAGCGTTGGAGCGGTATCGGCGCGGACGAATGCGGCGTCGGGGATCAGTTCTCTGTCGGGGACGTCTTCAACGCGGACGGTGAAGGGTTTTTCGCGGGGCTGAATGGGCATTTCGAGCGAGAAATCGCCTAAACCGGCAAGATATATGTCCTTGACGCGCATATTGCATACGAGGTGTCTGTCGACGCGGATCTGATGGATGAACTGATCGAAGGTATTCTTGTTGACCGGCCAGAGGAGGATCGAGGGATCGACGTACTCATAGAACTCGATCGTGGAGGACCAGTAGCCGTGATGAGCGACCTGGCAAACGTCGGATTTGAGCGCCTTGCCGTATTTTTTTATCATCACGCCGTCGCCTACGTCCTGAACGTCGCCTAAAAACAGAACTGTCTGTCCCTCGGCGCGGACGCGGAAGACTAGCGACGTATCGTTGACCGCCATCCCTTTTCCTCCGTTCACAACGGGAAGATCGGAGGCGGTGTAAAGGATCTCGATCTTCGTGTCGCCGTAGTTATATATATCCCCCGAGCGGGGTCTGACGCGCTCCATTCCGGCAAAAAGCGCCGTGTCTGCGTCGAACTGTCTAAGCTGCGGAACGGAGATAGGCTGAGCGTTTACATAAAAGCTCTCGGGCAGAAAATCGACGACGAGCTTTTTCACTTCGACTTCGTCGGCGTGGTGCTCGGCGACGTCCATGAAGCAGAAGGTGTGGTCGGCGTGGTTGTGGGTGATGAACCACGCGTCGATGACGGGCTTTGCTTTCCCGGTGATCTTTTTCAGAAAGCCGATGAGCTTTTCGGCGTCGCCCTGATCCATACCGCCGTCGACTACAAGTACGGAAGAATCCGAGCATTGAATGACGTAGCTCATGCCGTCAAGCGGCTTTTCCATTGTTCTGAGCTGATGGATGACTGTCTTCATTTGATTTTTCCTTTCCGGATATAAATTCATGCAAGCTCCGCGAAAGCCAGCGACGACGGAGCGACGTGGCAGGGCAGAGCGTCTGTCTCGGGAACGTAATTGAGACTGTACGCTCTTCTTGTTCCGGGCGCTCTGACTCCGTTGAACTCGACGTTGAAGCCTATGATATCACCCGCTGAGTGTTTTCCCGCGAATTTGAGAGCGGCGCAGACAGAGAAGCCCTTTTCGTCTACGAATGAGCGGGATTCGGAGCGTTCGGGGAGCGTGTTGAAAACGTCATTGCCGCCGATGTTTTTTGCCTCCGGGAAGAATTTGACGTTGTCAAGAAATCCGGGATCGGGAGTGAAATCGCTCCAGAGCGTGAGAGTGTCCCTGACGGGTCTCTCTGTCAGATAGACTCTTACGCAGTCGCAGTTCAGAGAACCGTGTCGTCCGGGATCGCTGACGAAAGTCTTGTTCAGGCGTGCGTTGATATAAAGTGTGTTTTTGTCCCAGAGAAGTCTGAAATAAGCCGTGTCGCCGTCGGGACCGGGCTCTCTCCAATAGTCGCAATTTGCTTCCATAAGAGGAGAGGCGTTCCAGACGGGATCGTCGGGAT
>JAFTEP010000062.1 GCA_017453605.1 Clostridia bacterium | reverse complement strand
TACTACTTCCGCAAAACCTTTCTCCTGCCGGCGGGCGCCGAAAAGGTCAGCCTTTCGATCTCGGGGCTGGGCTTCTACCGTCTTTACCTCAACGGCAGAGAGCTGACGAAAGGTCTGCTTGCTCCCTATATCTCGAATCCCGACGATATAGTGTATTTCGATGAATACGATCTGAAGGACCGTATAAAATCGGGCGAAAAGAACGTTCTCGGCTTCCAGCTCGGAAACGGGATGGTCAACGCTCCGGGCGGCGAGATCTGGGACTTCGACAAGGCGTCTTTCCGCTCGGCGCCGAAGCTTTCCTTCGCGCTCGAGACCGGAGGAAAACGCATCGAAGCGGACGAAAGCGTGAAGACCGCGCCGTCGCCCTTGTACTTCGACGATCTTCGCGCGGGCGCAAGATACGACGCGCGGCGCGAGATCCCGGGCTGGAACCAGCCGGATTTCGACAGCTCATCCTGGAAAAACTCTCTTGTCTGCGAACCTCCCAAGGGCGAAAAGCGCGTCTGCGAGGCACCTCCGGTCGTCGTGACAAATAGACTTTTCGCAAAAGAGATCCGTCCCGGCTCCGCCGCGGAATACACTCCGCGCCACGATGTGCCGGTGTATCACGCTCCGGAGGACAAACTCGATCCGAGGACCGGGTTTTTATACGATTTCGGCGTCAACAACGCCGGGACCGTCAGACTGAAGATCCGCGGCAAGGCGGGACAGAGGGTGATCCTGCGATTCGGGGAATACCTGACGGACGGCAGGCTCGATTTCAACAACATCAACTATTATCCAGAGGGCTTCGCTCAGCAGGACGTTTATATCTTAAAGGGCGGGGAAGAGGAAGTCTTCGAGCCCTGTTTTACCTATCACGGCTTCAGATACTGCCTCGTCTCGGGGATCGAAGAAGAGCAGGCGACAAAGGACCTTCTGGAATTTCTCGTATGCACCTCCGCGCCCGAAGTCCGGGGCGGCTTTATTTGCTCGGACGAAACCGCAAACACTCTCTATGAGATGTGCGACGCCTCCGACCGCTCCAATTTCTATTATTTCCCGACCGACTGTCCGCACCGCGAGAAAAACGGCTGGACCGGCGACGCGTCGCTCTCGTCGGAGCGTATGCTGATGACGATGAACGTCAGGGAAAGCTATACCGAATGGCTCAGGAACATCCGCGCCGCTCAGAGAGCCGACGGCGCCGTCCCCGGCATCGTGCCGACCGGCGGCTGGGGCTTCGAGTGGGGCAGCGGTCCCGACTGGGATCAGGTGCTCGCCGTGTTACCGTATTTTAGTTATATCTACACCGGCGACAAGAAGATCCTTGAAGAGAACGCGGACGCGATAATGAAGTATCTTCGCTACGCCGCGTCGAAAAGAAACGAAGAGGGCCTCGTCGAATACGGGCTCGGCGACTGGTGCCCGATCCACGGACACAGAAAACCGAGTCTTAAGTTCACCGACAGCGTCACGATCATGGCTTTCGCCGACAGGGCGGCGTTCATATTCGGCGTCCTCGGACAGGATGAAAACAAAGCTTACGCCGAAAAGCTTTACGGCGAGATGCGCGCCGCGATCAGGGAAAAATATATAGATCCCTCGACCCTCGCCGCGGACACGGTTTGTCAGACGAGCCAGGCGATGGGCTTATATTACGGTCTCTTCGACGATTGCGAAAAGATAAAGGCGTTCGGGGTCCTCCTCGACGTCATCCACAAGGGCGGCGATTTTCTCGACACGGGTATGCTCGGCGCGCGCGTGATATTCCACGTCCTGAGCGATTTCGGTCAGAGCGCCCTCGCGTACAAAATGATAACGAGAAGCGAATACCCGTCCTACGGATTCTTCATCAAAATGGGTCTCACTTCGATACCGGAGTGCTTCTGCCGGCCGGAAAAGGGCAACTATTCGCGCAATCACCACGCCTTCTGCGATATAAAGAACTGGTTCATTTCCTGCGTCGCGGGCCTGCGGTTCAATCCCTCCCGCCGCGACACGGCGAGCGTGCTGATAAAGCCGGCGTTCATCCCGGGGCTCGATTTCGCCGAAGCGTTTTACGAATCGCCGTCGGGAAAAATAAAAGTGCGCTGGGAGAGAAAGAACGCAAAAGACGGCGGGATAACTCTCGCTTTGACTTCTCCCGACTCTGTTTCGTATAAGATCGTCCTACCGGACGGCTCGGAGAGGGACGGAACGGGAAGCGCCGTTCTGGAATACGCGCGGACTTGACAGAACCGCGCGAAAAGGTGTAGAATATACGCAACGAAAAAACGCTGAAAGGATCGGGTAAAACGGATGCCGAAAAACAGACTTTTGGTCGCCGGCGGGTGCAGGATGGAGCTTTCCATGACCATGCAGCAGCTTCCGGGCGCGGGAGGCGAGATTGTCTCCGGCGGTAAATACGGGTTTTCCGGCGGCGGAAGAGGACTGCTCGGCGCCGTCTGCGCCGCGAGGCTTGGAGTCGACACTCTCTTTCTGGGCAGGGTCGGCGGCGACGTCTACGGAGCCCGCTTGAGACAGCTTTTGGAGTCGGCGGGAGTCGACGTCAGGAACCTGAGCGTCGACAAAGTGCTGCCGACCGCGCTGAAGGTCAATCTCTGCGACTCCTCTGGGACCCGCGGGATCCTATATCCCGGCGCGTCTGAAGCGCTCAGGGCCGAGGACGCGGAGGCGGCTTTCGTCACCTATCCCGACGCCGTCCTTGTTTCTTCCGATCTGCCTTACGGCGTGATGAAAAACTGCGCGGCGTTCGCCGCCGCACAGGACACCGCCGTGATCCTCGACGTTCCGGCGCTCTCCGAGAGCGCGCCGCTCCACGAGCTCGGCAGACTTACCGCCGCGATCATCGGCGAGAGCCAGATCGCGTCGTTCGTCGGCTTCAGACCGGACTCCCTCACGGAATACGTCAAGGCGGCGATCCGCCTCTCCGCGCGGATCGACTCTAAGTATTTCGTTTTCCGTCTCGGAGCGAGAGGCGCCTACGTCACCGACGGCAAATACAGCGAGATGATAACTCCTCTTCCCGGCGAGCCCGCCGACGTCAGCGCCGCGGAGGAGACCTTCTGCGCGACCTTCTGCGCCGCGTTCATCAACGGGGGCGACCCGAAGCGCTCGGCTTTCGCCGCCCACGCCGCCGCGACTCTCTGCGCTTCAAAACCCGGCTCGGTCTCGTCGATCCCCGATTCGGATATGCTCGACGAGTTTTTGAAACGCTCTCAGGGATGAGGGCGTCGCCATATAAAAATACGCCAAACGGAGGTGCAAGGATATGGAAAACAGAGTTTATATGCTTTCAAATCAGACCCACACTCAGATGATGGGCTTCATCATCACCGAAGAGAGCGGAAAGGTGATCGTGATCGACGGCGGCAACGCGCCGGACGGCCAGCACCTTCTCGACGAACTGCAGAGGATAACGGGCGCGAGGTTCCCGATCGTCGACGCTTGGCTCTTCACACACGCTCACGACGACCACATGGACGCCTTCTTCTGGCTCCTCGAAAACAGAAGAAGATATATCGACTTCGAGAAGATCTACTGCTGTTTCCCCTCCGAACAGTATCTTTTTCACGAGGAGCCCAAGGGCGGAGCCCGCACGCTCAGGCGCTTCAACGAGCTTTCCGCCGCCTTCCATCAAAGGGTCGTGACCGTTTCCATCGACGACGAGTTCGACGTCGGGACCGCTCACTTCAAGGTGCTGTTCACCGTCGACTGCCGCATAAAGGAGAACACCTGCAACAACTCCTCCACGGTCTTCAAAATGACGCTGAAAAACAGGACCTTCCTCTTCCTGGGAGATCTCGGCGAGGAGGCGGGAGACGAACTGATGCGAGACAAGCCCGACGAGATCGTCTGCGACTACGTCCAGATGGCTCACCACGGACAGAACGGCGTCAAGGAGAGCTTCTATCAGGCGTGTAAGCCGAAGATCTGCCTCTGGTGCGCTCCCGACTGGCTCTGGAACAACGACCGCTACGGCAAGGGCTTTGACAGCGACATCTTCAAGACCGTCCGCACGAGGGAATGGATCGAAAAGATCGGCGTAGAAAAGAATCTTGTCGCGGATCGCGGCGACGTCGTGATAGATCTCGACTGAATCTGCTTTTGAGGTTAAATATTTTCTGAAATGAAGATCGTCATTATCGGCATAGGCAAGATAGGTTTCACTCTCGCCTCCACTCTTTCCGACGAGGGACACGACGTGACCGTCGTCGACCGCAGCGGCTCCGTCATAGAGGAGACACTTAACGCGATCGACGTCAACGGCGTTTCGGGCAACGGCGTCAACTATTCCGTCCAGCTCGAAGCGGGAGTGAATCACGCGGACGTCATGATCGCCGCCACCAACTCCGACGAGATCAACATGCTCTGCTGTCTTGTCGCAAAGAAGCTCGGAGTCGGCAGGACGGTAGCGAGGATCAGGGACCCCGAGTATTCGCGCGATTTTTTGCACATCCTCGACAAGATGGGGCTCGACATGGTCGTCAATCCCGAGAGCGCGGCGGCAGCCGAGATCTCGAGGCTCGTGAGATATCCGTCCGCAATCGGCATCAGCACCTTTGCCAAGGGCAAGGTGGATCTTGCGGAGATGAGAGTCCCGGAGGGCTCGCCGCTCGACGGGATCCAGATAAGACAGCTCCCGCGCCATATAAAGGCGAGGATCCTCGTCTGCGCGATAGTGCGCGGCGATGAGGTCTACGTCCCCAACGGCGAAAACCACATCCGCGCCGGAGACAGGCTCTTTTTCACCGCCTCTCACGATCAGCTTTCGCTGTTTTTCAGGGAGTCCGGAGTCGTCCACAACAGGGTCAAGAACCTTTTCGTGATCGGCGGCGGCAGGATCGCCTATTATCTTTCAAAACAGCTTATGGAGCTCGGAGTCAGCGTCAAGATCGTTGAGAACGATTTCGACAGGTGCTGTGAGCTCACCGAGCTTTTGCCCAAGGCGAAGATCATCTGCGGAGACGGCACCGATCAGAGCCTTCTCAACGAGGAGAACTTCTCTTTGGCGGACGCTTGCATCGCGGTCACGGGCAGGGACGAGGAGAACATCATCGTCAGTATGTACGCGCGCCGCTGCGGGATAGGGAAGGTCATCACCAAGATCTCAAAAAACCAGCTCGGCGACATCATCGACGCCGTCGGGCTCGAGAGCGTCGTCGTTCCGAGAGTGCTGACCGGGAATCTGATCCTCACCTATATCCGCTCGATGAAGACCGGCACCGGGAGCGGAGTCCGCACGATGTACCGCCTCGTCGACAACAAGGTCGAGGCTCTCGAATTCCACGTCGATCCCGACAGCAGGGTCATCGGGAAGCCGCTGAGCAAGCTCGAACTCAAAGAAAACCTTCTCATCTGCTGTATCATCCGCGACAACCGCATCATCATCCCCGGCGGCTCCGACGAGATCATCGCCGGAGACAACGTGATCGTGACGACTCTGAACGAACAGCTTTCGAGCTTAGAGGATATTCTTAAATAGCCATGAATCTGAAGTTCATTCTTTTGACTGTCGCCAAGATAGTGTGCTTTGAAGGCGTTATGATGCTCCCGTGCGCCGCGCTCGGCTTTATCTACGGCCAGAACTCCAGCGCGCTCACGTATCTTTTCGCCGCTCTCGCGCTGATGCTTGTCGGCTCTCTCGGCTTCATCAAGAAAACAAAAAACGAGACGGTCCGCGCAAGAGAGGGTCTGGTCATCGCCGGACTCGGCTGGCTCGCGGTCAGTCTTTTCGGCGCCCTGCCGCTCGTCTTCAACGGAGCGGCGGGCTTTCTTGACGCCCTTTTTGAGATCGTCTCCGGCTTCACGACGACAGGCTCGACGATCTTAACGGATATAGAATCTTTGAGCCGCGCGGATCTGTTTTGGCGCAGCTTCACCCACTGGGTCGGCGGGATGGGCGTTCTCGTGTTCGTCATGATGATCCTCTCTCTCGGCGAAAACCAGTCGATGCACATTATGCGCGCCGAAGTCCCCGGTCCCCAGACGGGAAAACTCGTGTCGAAGATGAAGGCGAACTCTCGCATACTCTATATGATCTACATCGCTCTGACCGCCGCGGAGACCGTGATGCTCATGTTCGGAGGGCTCGATTTCTACGAAGCTCTCGTCCACGCCTTCGGCACCGCCGGCACGGGCGGCTTCAGTATTTACAACGACAGCATCGGGCACTTTCAGAGCCCCTACGTCCAGTACGTCATCACCGCGTTCATGCTCATATTCAGCGTGAACTTCAATCTATACTATTTCATCCTCATCGGCAGTTTTCGCGAAGCCGCCAAAAGCGAGGAGCTCAAGTGGTTCGGCGGGGTGGTCATTGCGTCTGTCGCCGTCGTGACCGTCAACGTCCTGCAGATTTATCACAACTTCGCCGACGCCTTCAGATACGCGTCGTTCTCCGTCGCCTCGGTGATCTCGACCACGGGCTATTCGACGGTGGATTTTGCCGCATGGCCCGTGCTCTCGCAGGCCGTACTCGTCTTTCTCATGTTCATCGGCGCGATGTCCGGCTCCACCGGCGGCGGCATCAAGATCTCGAGGTTTGCGATCCTGGTCAAATCCGCGTTCAGCTCCCTGAAAAAGCAGATCTCACCGCGCTCCGTCCAGCAGGTCAAATTCGAGGGCAAGCTCGCCGAGAAGAACGCGAACGGCGTGATGGGCTATATGGCGGTCTACGTTCTCATTTTCTGGGTCTCATTGCTTGTGATCTCAGCCGACGGCTTTTCGTTCACGGGCTCCTTCACTTCCGTCGCCGCCTGCCTCAACAACGTCGGTCCCGGTCTTGCTGAGGTCGGTCCCGTCGGCAATTACAGCGGCTTTTCCGCCGTCTCGAAAATAGTCCTTATCTTCGATATGCTCGCCGGCAGGCTCGAGCTCTTCCCGATGCTCGCCCTTTTCAGTCCCTCCGCGTGGAAAAAATAATAACAGATCAAAAAGTTTGATTTGATCCTTAACAACGATCATACGAAAACAACGATCATCCTAAACCACGTGCCCGCCGGGGAAGCGACAGCTTCCCCGGCGGGCAGGCGGCGGTATTGCT
>JAFTEP010000061.1 GCA_017453605.1 Clostridia bacterium | reverse complement strand
TCTTTATCGCGTCGGTGAAATAGGTCACGCCGTCGCCGAGCATTTCCTTTGCCGCGTCGAGTCTTTCCTGCTTGAGATCGCAGACCGCCGCGATCTCGATCTCGGGGCATTTCCCCGCGATTATGTTCTTCGCGTGTCCGGTGCCCATGTTGCCGAATCCGAGAATTCCGAGTCTTATCATTTTTTTGTCACCTTTCTCTTTATTTTCAGTCGAGACCGACGCTCTTTAAGTATTCGCAGCTTCTTCTCAGGCAGTCGAAGGGATCCTGTCCGCTGCAGTCGTCCTGTTCGACCAGAAGATATTCAGTTCCCGCTTTCTCGCAGGCGGCGAAGATCCTGTCGAAGTTGATGTTGCCTTCTCCTACCGGGAGCATCTGCTGCTTGTATCCGGCGTCCTTCAGATGCACGCAGGGCACTCTGCCGGAGAGCTTTTCGATCCAGTAAGCCGGATCGCCGCCGCCGACCTGCACCCAGAAGGTGTCGAGAGTGAAGCCCATGAGCTCCGCGGGCATGACCTCCGCGAGGAGCTGGAGGATCGTCTTCCCGCCGTATTTCAAAAACTCTCTGTCGTGGTTGTGGTACATGAAATATCCGCCGCCGTCCCTGATGACCTGCGCGGTACGCGTGTAGTATTCCGCGAAGTCCTTCGGCTGATCCGGGCTGTCCCGGTGGAAGGCGTACGAGCCGAGTCCGACGTATTTGCAGCCGATCGTATTGTTGTCCCGGGCGACCTTATCGGGCTGGCTCAGGAGCCTTTCGGCGGGGTTGTGCGTCAGGACGCATTTCAGCCCGGTCTCGGCGAGCTTTTGGGCCATCCAGTCATAGTCGTATCTGCACACGCCCGAGAGCTGGATCGTCGTGTAGCCCATGTCGGCGACCTTTTTCATGCTCTCAAAAAGTCCTTCCGGGGTCTTGCAGGCTTCCCTGATCGTGTAAAACTGTGCTCCGATCTTCATTTTGTTTATCTCCTTTTTATAATTTTTGAGTCAGTGTCCCGAGCGCCGCGCAGGCGGCGTCGAACGCGCTGTCGTTGTCGGGATAGACCTTCACTCCGTCGAGTGTCGCGCCCGCGGTCTCGAGAGCGGCAAAGCCGTCGAAGACCTTCAGATGCGGCTCCAGCGTGAGATAAGCGCAGGAGGTCTTTTTCAGTATCGCCCCGATCTCTCCGGCGCCCTCTCCCGCGGGGACGACCCTCCCGTCGGGGAGCGCGTCCTTGATGTGCAGGTAGTCAATATACTTTTCCAGCATCCCGAACGCTTCGAGGGTCGGCTGAGAGCACTGGATGAAGTTTGCCGGATCGAACACCGCTTTCAGCTCCGGGAGAGCCTCGTGGAGCTTCAGACACCTCGCGGCGACGTCGCCGTAGATGCCCTTTTCGTTCTCGTGGCATAGCGTGACTCCGCAGTCGCGGGCGGCGTCAAGCATCCTCCCGAGCCTGTCGGTGACTTCTCCGAAATACTGTTCCGGATCCTCTCCCTTCGGTATATAGAAGCTGAACATCCTTATCCTGGACGCTCCGAGGATCGCGGCGGTCTCGATAGTCCTCTTCACCTTGTCGAGGTGTTCGGCAAAGCTTTCGGTGATCTTGATCTTCCCGAGAGGGGAGCCGAGCGATCTCACTTTCAGCCCTTCGTCATCGAGCCTTTTCGAGATCGCTTTCGCCTGCGCCGGGGTCAGATCCGAAACGTTGACCTTGCCGACGTTCCTGATCTCCATCCCCTCGAGCGCGTTCCTTTTCAGCGCTCTGATCTGTCCTTCGAGAGAGGGAGCGGCTTCGTCGGAGAAGGCGTAGATGTGAAACTCTTTCATTTTTTCACACTCCGGAATACGAGCTGAATCCGCCGTCTACAGGCACTGTGATGCCCGTCACGAATCCGGATTTCTTTTCGTCAGCGAGCCATTCGAGGGTGCCCCACAGCTCCTCGGGCTCGCCGAAGCGTCCCATCGGAGTGGAGCGCAGGATCTTGTCGGTCCTCGCGGTCGGCTTGCCCTCGCTGTCGAAGAGCAGGGCGCGGTTCTGATTGGTCACGAAGAAGCCTGGAGCGATCGCGTTCACCCTTATGCCCTCGCCCGCGAAGTGGACGGCGAGCCACGCGGTGAAGTTGGACACCGCCGCTTTCGCCGCGGAGTACGCGGGGATCTTCGTCAGGGGTCTGTATGCGTTCATCGAGGAAATGTTTATGCCGCTGCAGCCTGGTCTGCCGAGCATATCGGGCACGAAGACCTGGGTCGGCAGGAGAACTCCTTTGAGGTTGAGATCGAACACGAAATCAAAGCCCGCGGTCGGCATATTGAAGAAGGTCATCAGTTCCGTCTCGTGCTCGTCGCCCTTCTCGTAGGTCTCGTGAGCGGTCGTGCATTTGGGATTGTTGCCGCCTGCGCCGTTTATCAGCACGTCGCAGCTTCCCATCTCGCGGCGCACCTTCTCGCGGGTCGCGATGAGGGAGTCTTTATTCAGGCAGTCCGTCTGGTATGCGTGCGCGGCGCCTCCGTTCTTTCTGATCTCGGCGGCGACCTTTTCCGCGGCCTCTCCGTTCAGGTCCAGGAGCGCGACCGTCGCTCCGCCCAGCGCGAGGAATTTCGCGAAGCCGCTGCAAAGCACTCCGTCCGCGCCGGTGATGACAAAGATCTTTCTCATTTTCCAAGCTCCTTTTCGGCGGCCTCGAAGAGACCGGCTAAATATGCGGCGCCCAGCGCCCTGTCGTAAAGTCCGTAGCCCTTTCTTCCGTCCTCGCCCCAGATCATCCTTCCGTGATCCGGTCTGACGTAACCGTCGAAGCCCTTTTTCACGAGCGCCCTGACGATCCCGTACATATCGAACGAGCCGCTTTTCGAGGGATGTCCGACTTCCTCGAAGCGTCTGTCGCCGGTGATGAGGATGTTTCTCAGGTGAGCGAAGTGGATCCTTTCGGCGAAGTGATCCGCCATTTTCACAAGGTCGTTGTTCACGTCCGCCCCGAGCGAGCCGGTGCAGAAGGTCAGACCGTTGTGGACGTCGTCGACGGTCGAAAGGAGCCTTTCGAGGTTGGGAGTGTTCGTCACTATCCTCGGCAGGCCGAACAGTCCCCAGGGCGGATCGTCCGGGTGGATCGCCATCTTTATGCCGGCCTCTCTCGCCGCTGGGATCACCTTTTTCAGGAATGTCGCGAGGTTCTCCCAGAGACCTTCCTCTCCGAGTTTGTGATACTGACCGATGAGGTCCTTGAGCTGTTCCTTGGTGTAGCTTGCGTCCCAGCCGGGGAGCGCCAGGTCGCCTTTCAGAGGATCCATCGCCTCGACGGTCTTCTGGTCGTAGGCGAGGGCGTTCGCTCCGTCGGGCTGGATCTTTTTGAGTTCGCTCCTGAGCCAGTCGAAGACCGGCATGAAGTTGTAGCAGACGCACTTCACGCCCGCTTTTCCGAGCCTTTTTAAATTCTCGCAGTAGTTTTCGGTGAATTCTCGGGCGTTGGAGTTCCCGAGCTTGATGTCCTCCGGGACGGGAACGCTCTCGACCACCTCGAATTCGAGCCCGTGGTCGGCGGCGCTCTTTTTGATCTTCGCGATGCTCTCTTCGCTCCAGACTCCGCCCGGCTTCACGTCGTATACGGCGCTCACGATCCCGGTCATCGTCGGGATCTGCCGGATCCTGTCGAGAGTGACCGGATCGTCTTCGCCGTACCAGCGCATCGTCAGCTTCATTGTCTTCCTCCTTTTTTTAATAGAGAGTTGTTTACTCTTTCATTTTATCACATATCTTTTATAAATCAATTTACAAAAAACGCATAAAAACATTGAAAAAATGCGCATTTGGGTTTATACTTATCCTAGGGGCGCTATTTTGATAAAAAATGGCCCGAAACCGTCTTTGGGAGTTGATCTTTTGGCAGAAAATCTCATCACCGGTCACTCTTCTCTGACCCGGTCTCCCGATCCGGGAAAGTTCCCGCTCCATACCCACGGCGTCCACGAGATCTTCTATTTCGTACGCGGCGACGCGGGCTATTCCGTCGAGGGCGGCGTCTATCCTCTGAGATCCGGCGACGTCATCGTGACGCGCCGGAGCGAATCGCACCGTCTGCTCCTGAAGTCCTCCGCGCCGTACGAAAGGATCGTCGTCAATTTCGATCCCTCGATCGTTTCATGTCTCCCGGGAGGGGAGAAGCTTCTCGGGATCTTCGACGACCGCGCGCTCGGAGAGGCGAACCGCTACGAGGCGAGGCTTTTTCCCGACAACCGCTGGGGCTTCTTTATCCGTCAGATCTCTTCCAAGGAGGAGCAGTGGCAGAAAAAGATCTATCTTCTCGCGCTTCTCGAAGAGTTATACGGCTGTTTTCCCGCGGTCAAGCAGGGAGGAGAGCGCACTCTCTCTCTCGGCGCGGACATCATCGCCTACGTCAACGAGCATCTTTTCGAGCCCCTCACTCTCGACTCTCTCGCCGGCGCCTTCTATCTCAGCCGCTCCCAGCTCAACCGCGTTTTCCGCCGCGACGCGGGGGCGACCGTCCACAGCTACATCCTCATCAAGCGCCTTCTCGCGGCGCGCCGCCTGATAAGAGACGGCGCGAGCCCGACGGAAGTCTCGCAGAGGTGCGGCTTTCTCGATTACGTCGGCTTCTACAAGGCGTATAAAAAGCAGTTCGGACATTCACCGAAAACGGACAGGATCAGAGACGAAAACCCCTGAAAACGCCCGAAATAAAGCCCTTTTCAGGTTGACTTCGTTGTGTTTTGGTGGTATAATTAAAATGACGTTTAGTTTTTTTCTTTGAGTTATCCTATACAAAACGGAGAAAGAAAAAATGATTTGTTCCAATTTGTCCGTCAACTCCGACGGAGCCCTCGTTTTCGCCGGAGCCGACGTCCGTCTTCTCGCCGCAAAATACGGCACTCCGCTGTATCTTATGGACGAAAACAGGATAAGATCCAACTGCCGCGCCTACACCGAGGGAGTAACAAGCTTCCCCGGCGGCGGGATCGCGGCATTTGCCGGCAAGGCGGCGTCCTTCAAGGAGATGTATCGCATTATCGCCGACGAGGGTATGTTCGCCGACGTCGTCAGCCCGGGCGAGGTCAACACGGCGTTTGCCGCCGGTTTCCCGATGGACAGGCTCTTCTTCCATTCCAACAACAAATCCGACGCGGACATCGCCTTCGGGATCGACCGAGGCGTCGGATACTTCGTCGTCGACGGCGAAGACGAGCTTTTCGCTCTCGACCGCATCGCAAAAGAAAAGGGAATAGTCCAGAAGATCCTTTTGCGCCTCACTCCCGGCATCGACCCTCACACCTTCGAGGCGGTCGCCACGGGAAAGGTCGACTCCAAGTTCGGCGCGGCTATCGAGACCGGGCAGGCAAAAGAGCTCTTTTTGAAAGCGAGGGGCTGCAAAAACGTCTCGCTCGAGGGCTTCCACTGCCACGTCGGCTCTCAGGTCTTCGAGTCCGGCGTCTTCTTCGACGCCGCGCGGATCATGCTCGGCTTCGTCGCTTCTCTCAAAAATGAGTTCGGCTTCACTACGCGCCTTCTCGATCTCGGCGGCGGCTACGGCACGCGCTATGTCGAGACAGATCCCTTCATCGACATCACCGACAACGTCCGTCAGGTCGCCGGGACCGTGAAAACTCTCTGCGCCTCCTACGGCATCGACGCTCCCGTGATCGCGCTCGAGCCCGGCAGGTCCATCGTCGCCGACGCCGGTCTCACTCTCTACACTGCGGGCTCCGTCAAGCGCATCCCCGGGTATAAGAACTACGTTTCCGTGGACGGCGGAATGACCGACAACCCGAGATTCGCTCTCTACGGCTCGAAGTACACAGTCCTTCCCGCAGACAGGATGAACGAAGAGCGCACGTTCGAGTGCTCGCTTGTCGGCAGATGCTGCGAGAGCGGCGATATCATCCAGGAGCACGTTTTCCTCCCCGAGGGCATAAAGCGCGGCGACCTCATCGCCGTCTGCACCACCGGCGCCTACAACTACTCAATGTCCTCAAACTACAACCGCGTCCCGAGACCGCCCGTCGTCATGCTCAGAGACGGCGCCGACCGCGTCGCGGTCCGCCGCGAGACCGTCGACGATATCATCGCTCTCGACTTCTGACGGCTTATAAAAAACGTAATATCTTTTCAGCAAAGGAGTGAAACGGTCTGGACGGATTGATCCTGCCCTGCACAAACGGGCTCTGTCTCGGAATAGACGTCGGTTCGACCACCGTCAAGGTCGTTTTGCTTGACGGCGGGAGGGTCGTTTTCAGCGAGTATTCCCGCCATCTCTCCCAGGTGCGTCTGAAGACCGCCGGGATCCTGAAAAAGCTCCTCCCCCTCGTCGGGGACAAAATAGTTTCCGTCGCGATCAGCGGATCCGCCGGACTCGGCGCGGCGCAGGCGGCGGGGATCCCCTTCGTGCAGGAGGTCTTCGCCACGGGCGAACTGATCCGAGCTCTCGAGCCGGAGGCGGAGTCTGTCATAGAGCTCGGCGGCGAGGATGCGAAGATCATCTTCTTCGGCGAAGCTCCCGACGCCCGGATGAACGGCACCTGCGCCGGAGGCACCGGCGCGTTCATAGATCAGATGGCGTCCCTTCTCGACGTCACTCCCGACGGCTTGGACGAACTCAGTCTTGTGAGCGGGCGCGTCTATCCGATCGCGTCCAGATGCGGGGTGTTCGCCAAGACCGACGTCCAGGCGCTCCTCAATCAGGGCGCGCTCAAGTCCGACGTCGCGGCGAGCATCTTCCAGGCGGTCGTCAACCAGACCGTCGCGGGTCTCGCGCGCGGAAGAAAGATCGGGGGCAGGGTCGTTTTCCTCGGCGGTCCCCTGCACTTCTGCAAGGGCCTCAGAAAACGCTTCGTCGCGACGCTTTCCCTCGACCCCGAAAACGCCGTCTTCCCCGATTACGCCCTCATCTCCGTCGCTCTCGGAGCGGCGATCTGTGCCTCAGCCTCCGGAGAGAAACTTTCAGTCCCGGAGCTTATCATCCGTCTTGAAAATTCCGCTCCCGTCCACGCCGCGCGCACTCTCGAGCCGCTATTTGAAAGCGAAGAAGAGCTGGAAAGCTTCCGTTCGAGACACGCCCTCGCCTCCGTCGGGAAAGCTGATCTCTCATCCTATCGCGGCAAGGCCTATCTCGGGATCGACTGCGGGAGCACCACGACGAAACTCGTTCTGACCGACTCCGACGGAGCCATCCTTTATTCTTTTTACGCCTCCAACCGCGGCGAGCCCGTCTCGATCATCCTTGAACAGTTAAAAAAGATCCGCGCCCTTTGCGGCGACAGAGTCGAGATCGCCTCCAGCGCGGTCACCGGCTACGGCGAGGACCTGATACGCTGCGCGTTCGGTGTGGACGCGGGCGTCGTCGAGACCCTCGCTCACTTCACCGCCGCCCGCCGCTTCAGACCGAACGTCGATTTCATCCTCGACATCGGCGGTCAGGACATAAAATGCTTCGGCATCAGAAACGGCGCGATCGACAGCATCATGCTCAACGAGGCGTGCTCCTCCGGCTGCGGCTCTTTTCTCGAGACCTTCGCCGCCTCCCTCGGCTATTCCGCCGCGGATTTTGCCGAAAAGGCTCTCTTTGCAAAGCGTCCCGTCGATCTCGGCAGCCGCTGCACCGTGTTCATGAACTCCATGGTCCGCCAGTCACAGAAGGACGGCGCCTCTGTCGAGGATATCTCGGCGGGTCTCTCCGTCAGCGTCGTCAAGAACGCGATATATAAAGTCATCCGCGCGGGTTCCGCCGACGAGCTCGGCGAGAACGTCGTCGTCCAGGGCGGCACTTTCTACAGCGACGCGGTCCTCAGAGCCTTCGAGAAGGAGCTCGGCAAAAACGTCACCCGTCCGTCCGTCGCGGGGCTCATGGGAGCCTACGGAGCGGCGCTTATTTCGATGCGTTCCGAAAAACCGTCGACTCTCCTCGGCGCCGAAGAGCTCGAAAAATTCACTCACAAGGCTTCGTTTTCCCTCTGCCGCGGCTGCGCCAACAACTGCAGGCTCACAGTCAACGTGTTCGACGGCGGCAGGAGATTCATTTCCGGCAACCGCTGCGAAAAAGGAGAGGGAAAAGCCGTCACTTCCGACTCTCTCAACGTCTTCGATTTCAAGCGCTCGCTTTTTGAAAGCGGCGTCACTCCCGGAAAGAGAGAGACCGTCGGCATCCCGCTCGCTCTCGGAAACTGGGAGCTTCTGCCGCTGTGGAAGACGGTGTTTTCTTCCCTCGGATTCGGCGTCGCCGTGTCCGGTCCCACTACGAGGGAGACCTACGAGCTCGGGCAGTTCACGATCCCCTCGGACACAGTCTGCTACCCGGCAAAACTCATGCACGGCCACGTCCTCAGCCTCATCAATGCGGGCGCCGACGCCGTGTTCTATCCCTGCCTTTCCTACAACGTCGACGAGAAGCGCGGCGCAAACCACTACAACTGCCCGGTCGTCGCCTATTATTCCGAGCTTCTGAAGTCAAATATGGACGCCCTGAAGGACACCCGGTTCTTATATCCGTTCCTCGACATCAACTCCGCCTCCCGTCTCGCCTCGGGGCTTCATTCGGCGCTTTCGGAGGCGTTCGGCGACGTCAGTCTTCGGGACGTGAAAAAGGCGGTCAAGGCGGGATTCAAAGCCTATTCGGATCACATGGCCTCCGTCCGCGCCGAGGGAGCGCGGATCATCGCCGAGGCGAGAAAGACCGGCAGGCGCATCCTCGTTCTCGCGGGCAGACCCTATCACGCCGACCCCGAGATCTCCCACGGCATCGACAGGCTCGCCGCGTCTTTGGGATTTGCCGTCGTGAGCGAGGACTGCGTCGCTCACCTCGTGCCCTACGAGACCCCCGGCGTTCTCGATCAGTGGACCTATCACGCCAGACTTTATTCCGCCGCCCGCTGGGTCGCTCAGAACCCCGACGCCCAGCTCGTCCAGCTCGTCAGCTTCGGCTGCGGAGTCGACGCGATCACCACCGACGAGGTGCGCTCGATCCTGGAACGCGCGGGGAAATTCTACACTCAGATCAAGATCGACGAGATCACCAATCTCGGCGCCGTCCGCATCCGCCTCAGGAGCCTGCTCGGCGCCATTGCCGAGAGGGAAGGAGGCGAAAAATGAAGCACCTCGCTTACGTCAGCTTTGAAAAGAGCATGAAGGACTACACGATCCTCGCTCCCGATATGCTCCCGCGCCACTTTCTTCTGATCTCCCGTATACTCTCGAATTTCGGCTATCACATCGAGCTTCTGAAAGCCTCCGGCGACCGCGTGAGAGATCTCGGACTCAAATACGTCCACAACGACACCTGCTAGCCCGCGCTTCTGGTGATCGGTCAGTTCATCGACGCCCTGCAGAGCGGCAGATACGACGTTCACAAGACCGCGCTCATCCTCACTCAGACCGGCGGCGGCTGCCGCGCCTCGAATTACATCTATCTTCTCAGGAAGGCGCTCAAAAAGGCGGGTCTTGATTTCGTCCCGGTCATCTCCCTCAACGTCAAGGGGCTCGAAAAGCACCCCGGCTTCAAGCTCAGTCTGCCCATGATATACCGCACGATGTACGGCGTTTTCTGCGGCGATCTTCTGATGAATCTCGTCAACCAGACCCGCCCCTACGAGAAGGTGCCGGGCAGTGCGAACGCACTCGCGGACCGCTGGACCGAGACACTTGCGGACGAGCTCTCGAAGATGAAAAATCTCAGATACTCGAATATAAAGAAAAAATACGCGCTCATCGTCAAAGACTTCGCCGCCCTCGAAATGACCGACGCCGTCAAGCCGAAGGTCGGGATCGTCGGCGAGATCTACGTCAAGTATTCGCCGATGGCAAACAATCACCTCGAGGACTTCCTCGTATCGGAGGGAGCGGAGCCGGTCGTCCCGGGACTTCTGGATTTCTGTAT
>JAFTEP010000060.1 GCA_017453605.1 Clostridia bacterium | reverse complement strand
CGCCAAAAGCGGCGGCGAAAGACAAACACGTCAAAGCTGAAGCGACGAAAACAATCCTGTTTTTTGTTAAGTCAGAACAGAAAGTGCCGCTCTTTAGGCTTCCCCCTGGAGGGCGCCGAAGGCGCGACGCGGGAGTGAATGACCGTCCGGCGGACGGTCAGAGCCGCGGCGGGACCGAGCCTCAGCGAGACAGCTGTCAGCGGAGCTGACTGATGAGGGGACACCGCTTCATTTTTCTGTTAATCGTCAAGAAAGAGTTCGGTATTCAAGGTTCCCCCTGGAGGGCGCCGAAGGCGGCGTCATTCCGCGGAGCGGATCAGCGCGGCGAGAGATTGGGCGGCGCAGCGCGCGGCAGTCTTCGCTTCCTCAAAGGTATTGCCGCAGCTCCCGATTTCCAGGAGCATCGCGCCGTGCGAGACGTGCTGATTGAAGCGGACGGTGCGCACGTAGATCGGGCGCGAGAGGGACGGATAGAGCGAGTCCATAGTGTCCTTCCAGAGCAGGGCGCAGCCGAGATTGACGCGCCAGTCCGGGTGATAATATCCGCTCTCGTCCGTCCCCGCGACGAGCATCACCTGCGCGCAGTCCCCGCACGCCGACGCGTCTGTCGCGATCTTGTCGCCGTTGGCGCGAACGACCGAATCGCGGTGTATGTCGATGACGTATCGTATAGAGGGATATTTTTCAAGATATCCGACGGCGCTCGCGTAGGAATTGGGATATGAGCTGTTGAAGTCGGGCTTGTCGTGGAGCTTGTCGCAGTGGACGGTCGGTACGCCGTTTTCCTCGAGGACGCGGCAGAATTCGTCCCCGATCCCGACGACGTTCTTTGAGCGGTCCTCGCTCCTCGGCGAGCTCGCGTCCGGATCGTACCAG
The DNA here is from genome assembly GCA_017453605.1 of Clostridia bacterium. Lineage (GTDB taxonomy): Bacteria > Bacillota > Clostridia > Oscillospirales > SIG627 > SIG685. The sequence goes on along the minus strand of JAFTEP010000060.1, from coordinate 1,983 downwards.
CCGGAGGCTTTGCCGTCTGGATCCGAGCAGTAGGAGTACGCGCCGTCGTAGTAGGCCTCTGTGCCGTGGGTGTGGAGGACCAGCACCAGCGGCGCGTCGGAGTCTGCGGGGCTCAGTTCAGCCGCTTCGCGCAGGGCGGAGGCGTCGAGCGAGAAGGACGTCGTGTTGATGAAATCGCTGTCGCTCGAGAGGTCGGCCTTCACGATCGGCTTCATCCCTTCCGGCGCGAAAGGGAGCGTTTCGAGCCGCTCTTCGATCTCGGAGGGCAGACCGCCGTCGGCGGCGTCAGGGAACTGATATGAGTAGGCGCCGCTCTCGTCGTTGGGCTCCGCCGACGCCGGGACCGACCCGCCCGCGATCCGCGCCGCGAGGGAATCCGCGCTGTATTCGAGCGCCAGGCACTCGAGACGGTAGAAGTCGCCGCCGCCCGTGATCCATAAAAGCAGCGCGAACGAGAGCGCGGCGAGCGGCATCAGCGCGTAGACGACGAAAAGCTTGAAAAAAAGCGCGATCTTTGTTTTGGCGCCGCCGATCTTTTTCACTTTTTCACACCCCTTTCAGCAGGCGGCGAGACTCAGCATCGTGTCGTAATCGAGCTTCGGATTGAGCGCGAGGTTCAGCGCGCCGCCGATCAGCGTCCCCATCGACTTCATTATGCTGTCGGTCTCCTTGGGCGTCACGAAGAAGTTCAGTCCCGCGTGTTCTATCAGCGGCGCGAGGCGTTCGGAGTCCGCGAGCGTCTCGCCGAGGCAGTCGAGGGCAAGCGTCGCCGCGTCGACCACGGTCGGGACGCCTATGCAGATCACTTCACACCCGAGCGTTTCGCGGTCGAGCGGAGCGCGGGCGTTGCCGACGCCGGAACCGGGCGAGATCCCGCTGTCGGAGAGCTGCACTGTCGTTGCGAGACGCTTGACCCGTCTCGCGGCGAGCGCGTCCACGGCGACGACAAAGGCGGGCGAGAGCGACAGGCAGAGGTTTTTCAATACGTCGGCGCTCTCGATCCCGGTCTGACCGAGCACTCCGGGACAGAGCGCGCAGACCTCGCTCAGCCCGAGCGATCCGAACAGTCCCGGGCGCTCTTTTTTGACGTGCCGGGTGACGATGAGGCTGTCGACCGCGAGCGGTCCGACCGCGTCGGCGGTGACGAGCCGGTTTCCGAGTCCCGCGACGAGCACAGGACCAGGGACGTCGGGCAGAATGAAGCGAAGGGCGTCCCTGAGCGCGAGCACCTTGCCGCGGAACTCTTCGACTCCGTCCTGCCAGAGCCTCCCGACGTCGAGCGTGACGTATGTCCCGACGGGCTTTCCGAGCGCACGGCTCCCGTTTTCGTCCGTCACTTCTGCGACGTCAGCCCACAGTGCGCCGAAGCGTCGGCGCGAGGTCTTCACTCCCGGCAGCTCTCCGGCGCCGAGCGCGATCTCGTGCGCCTCCTGGGCAAGGTCGGTCCTTATCTGCATTTTGTTCCTCCGTTTTTCTTTTCCCCGCGCCCGGCGATTCGGGCGTTTCGGGTTTTCAGACTTTTCAGGCTTGTTCAAGCTTTTTCAATGGATATTTTTGCCTCTTTCAACGGATTTATATGCGCGGACTCAAAAAAACTTTTCAGCGAAAGGATTTTTGTTCAGCGAGCCGACAAAACCCGCCGCGTCTCGGTCTCCGTCTTCGCTTTTTCGCGGACGATGGGGGGATAATTCGGAATGCGGAATTATTGCGTTATACCGGCGTTCGGTTTTCGTCTTCGCTTTGGCTCAGACGAGGTTAGACAGTGCGGAGTTCGGAGTGCGGAGTGCGGAGTTGTTGCATCTTGCGGCGTCTGTTTTTCGCCGCCGCTTTTGGCGTCGGCGAGGGAGACGGAGTGTAAACGGGATATGGGGACCCCTCATCAGTCAGCTGCGCAACACCCCGCCGCTGCGTTCCTCGCGTCGGGGACCCCGGCGCGCTGACAGCTTCCCCCAGGGGGGAAGCCCTTACAGCGGCACTTTCTGT
>JAFTEP010000059.1 GCA_017453605.1 Clostridia bacterium | reverse complement strand
CGACACCTGCGCATATAAACTCGGCTCGCCCGCGACGAGCGCTCCGGCGACGTCGACAAAAGCTCCGGCGACGTCTATCAAAGCCCCGGAGACTTCGCCCGCGACAAGTTCTAGCGCACCCGTAGCGACGTCAAGCTTGCCCGCGTCCACCGCCGCTTTTTCTACGGCGCCCGCCTCGTCCGCCGAGGCGCCCTCTCCCGAACAGAGCGCGCCGGAACAGACCGGGGCGCCCTCCACCCCCGCCGCCACTCAGGCTCCGGCGGCACAGACGGACGCGCCCGCGACAAGCGCGACCGACGCGTCAGACTCCGTGCCGGGCACGAGCCGGGCCGCTCAGGAAGACGAAAACACCTTCCCGTTGTGGATCATCGCCGTCGCTCTCGGCGCGGCACTGATCGCGGCGGCTGCAGTCGTCATAATAAAAAAGAAAATGACCGGGACGAAAAATTGACGATAGTGCAAAAAACGTTGACGATAGTGTAAAGACAAACCCGCGTTTATATGCTATAATCCCCAAAAAAGGGACATATAAAAAAACTTAAGAGGCGCCGAAATGGAAAAGGATTTTTTCAAAAAATATTCGTCCGCGACTCTCGCCGCCGGCGGAACGCAGACCGTGTATGAAACCGAAGAGAAAAAGCTGACCGGAAGGGTCTACAACAAGCTTTACGTCGAAGGGACGTTCGATTTTTCGTTTCTTTACGCGAACGTGACGGACTCGACCTTCGCCGACGGAAAAAAGAGCGTGAGGAATATGCCCGTCGACGCGTGGGAGCTTCTCGGCGCGAGCGTCGCGCTGAGCGACGGATGCGATCCCGAAACGGACAAAGCGCGGCGGACCCCCCTGTCATTCGACGGAAAGCTCTCGAAGAGCGTCGCTCCCGGAGAGATCTTCGCGACCGATCCTGTGAAGCTGACGGTGAAAAAAGGACAGTATATCAGCGTGGAGATCAGCGTTTCCGGCCGCAGGCTGCCCTGCCATAAGGAGAGCGTCATCCCGATCTACGCGATCGAGAACGGGGTCTGGAAGCCCGACCCGATCATCCCGGTCCCCGCGATGACGGGCTGCACGAGAAAGGTCGCGAGGCGCGTGTGCTTCTGGGGAGATTCCATCACTCAGGGGATCGGCACGCCGAACAACAGCTACGATCACTACAGCGCGAAGGTCTCGGAGTTCATCGACGACGGCGAAACCGCGTTCTGGGACATCGGTCTCGGCTTCGGCCGCGGCAACGACGCGGCGTCCTGCGGAGTGTGGATGGACAAGGCGAAGACGAACGACGTTGTCTGCGTGTGCTTCGGAGTGAACGATATAAACTCCGGAGGTATGCAGGCGGACCAAATAACGGAGGATCTGAAGACGATCACGGGCGAGCTGAAGAAAGCCGGCTGCAAGGTGCTGGTCCAGACCGTGCCCCCGTTCAATTACTCCGGGGCGCGCATCGACACCTGGAACGAAGTGAACCGCTTCATCCTCGGCGATCCATCTCTCGGCGCCGACGCCGTGTTCGACAACGTGAAGATCCTCGGCGACGCGGCCGAGCCGCATAAGTCGCTCTACAATCCTCATCCGAACTCCGAAGGCTCTCTCAAGTGGGCGAAGGCGCTCGCTCCCGTGCTGAAAGAACTGATAGAGAAATAAATGCCGTTCATACAGAAAAGCTGTGAGACTTTGAAGCCTCACAGCTTTTGTTTTCAGAGGTCCCCGGCAAGCCTTGCGGCTTGTCGGGATGAGATTTCCAAGATATCCCGATTCGGCTCCGGGAGTTATCTCTTCCGACGCTTCGGAGGAAGCATTTCCATTTTTTCAAGCGCTGTCCAGCTCAACACGCGATCCTTATAATACCATCTTCTGAACCAAACCGGATAACGCTCCGGGCGCCTTCTCACGGGAAAGGCGAAGGCGAAGAACACTGAGCAGATCACCCCCGCGATGATGAGCAGTATACATGCGAAGCGCTGATCGTTCTTATAGGCTTTTTGCGAATCGAGCACTGAGACCATTTCCGCGCCGTCGGAAGAAGAGAACGAATAAATCGAATAATACTTCGCGGTTTCGTGACACACGACCGTGAAAACGTCCGTGCCGCACAGCTCTTCCGGATCCGGAACGGGGACTTCAAATCCGGACAGCCACATGAGACAAAACGGTTTATCGTAGCCCGAAGCGAAAAACCGAAACGTCCCGCCGTCGGCTTTTGTGCGTTCATAAGACGAGAACGACGTACTTATAGTTTGAGCGTCGGGCGGCGTTATGCCATCCGCCGGGACGAGCACGGTTATCGGAAGTATAATAAAAACCAAAACGGACAAAACAAAAAGAAAAGAGTAAACAATAAAAAACAGCCACGGTGTTTCAACGCCCGCCAAAGGAGAAAACCCGGAAGGCTTCCACAACGGGATCCCCCTTTTCATAATGCGCTTGTGCTGTTTGCAGGCGTAAAGAAAGAAAGCGCTCCTGCCGATCATCAGTCTGTCAAGCTTTATTTTGTTCTTGCCGCAAACGACGACGACATACGTATCGCAGCAGCGAGCCGCAGTGATAAGGTCGTAAGAATACTTTGTCTTTTTCCCGAGAAGCGTTCTTTTCTCGAAGCCGGATTCGTCGTAGACGAGCATATCGCTGCAATATGCGATTATGAGAAGAAGGCCCGCGAGAAAAAAGATCTCGAAACCAATCCGGGGCCAGAGTTCCAAGGAGTCCCTGAAAACGAGCAGTATCGTCCCGAAAACGCCGCCCGCCGCCGTACCGGCGTACAGAGCGATCGGATCGAGATAAACGAGTCCGTCGGGAATGAAAGAAGCTTTCGCGCGAGCGGTCCTTTCCGCTCTCTCGCCGCGAAGGGCGAATCCGCGGTAAACAAGCACACCAAAGACGACGAGCTGGATAGCGGGAACAATTGTAAACAGAACAAAGGATAAGCTGTCTGACATTATTTCTCCGATCTGCCTGAAAAAAACCGCAGCGTTCCTTTCGGAAAAGAGAGCGCGGGTGATTCACGTGTCGATATTCGCTTTTTTCGCCTGGGAATGCTGGCTCGAACGGGGGATCGAGAAGCGCCTGCCGTTCTTGATGAAATTCGCGCCGGTCTGGTGGAACTCGAAGGGAACGTAGGCGTCGATGCACTGTTCGCGGATGTCGAGCACCCATGAATAATCGCACTCCCTCGCGCCAGGGCCGCTCTCGCCGCCGCAGGACAGATATTCGAAGCTCGAGTCGAGATACTCCGAGAAATCGATCGGCTCGAGAAGCGGTTCGCAGATCACGGCTTTCTTTTTCAGCGGCAGGGAGAGAAGGATCGGCATACGCTTGTCGCACTGGAGCTGATCCTCGACGGTGAGGCAGATCAGCACGTTGGGATAACCGCCGCCCCAGTCGTCGGGAAAGCATTCGGATGCGCGGTGGATGCGCTTTGTGATGATGATAAACAAAAGGTCAGGGCGGGACTTTATGATCTCCCACGCCTCGCCGCGCCACTGATCCGCTTCTTCGATGAAGAAATCGGAGGTCATGCAGGTGTAGACGTTGGAGGCGCTTTCAAGACGAAACGCTCCGTTCGCTTTGCGTCGGAGCGGTAAAGAAAAATCTTTTGTTTTCGCTATCACGGTCGGATCCCTGCCGACGGATTCGTCGCGCCGGAACATATAGCAGTTGATGCAGCCGGACGAGAATTTTCGGCAGCCGTGCCACGGATTCCAGATGTGATCCACTTTTATCAGTTGGG
>JAFTEP010000058.1 GCA_017453605.1 Clostridia bacterium | reverse complement strand
GGCGGACAGACTGCTCGAACTGACAGACGCCGTGACCCAGAGAGAGATGACAGAACAGCTTCTTGACAACATGGATCTCGAAAAGGAGCGCGGCATCACGATAAAAAGCCGCGCCGTGAGGCTCAGCTACACGGCGAAAAACGGCGAGACCTATCAGTTCAATCTGATAGACACTCCCGGTCACGTCGACTTCAACTACGAGGTCAGCCGTTCGCTCTCCGCCTGCGAGGGCGCGCTTCTCGTGGTGGACGCCACCCAGGGGATAGAGGCGCAGACTCTCGGGAACGCGTATCTCGCGGTGGATCACGGGCTCGAGCTGGTGCCGGTCGTCAACAAGATCGACCTGCCCGCCGCCGATCCCGAGGGCACGAAAAACGAGATAGAAGAGGTCATCGGTATCCCCGCGCAGGACGCGCCGTGCATTTCCGCCAAGACCGGCGAGAACGTTTCGGCGGTCCTCGAAAAGATCGTCAGCGACGTTCCCTGCCCCGTGGGTGACGCCTCGGCGCCGGCGAAGGCTCTGATCTTCGACTCGTTCTACGACGCGTACAAGGGCGTCATAGTCTATTTCAGGCTTTTCGACGGCTCGATAAAGACCGGGGACAGGATCAGGCTGATGTCGAACGGCTGTGAATTCGACGTGGTCGAACTCGGCTCGATGCGCCCCTTCGGCTACTCTCCCTGCGAAAAGATAGAAGCGGGAGAGGTCGGATATCTGACCGCGTCCATAAAGACGCTTTCCGACACACGGGTGGGCGACACGATAACGCTGGCGGAAAATCCCGCCGCGGAGCCCTTCGCCGGATTCAAGGCGGCGGTCCCGGTCGTGTTCAGCGGCATCTATCCGACCGACGGCGCAAAATACCCCGACCTGAGAGAGGCGCTCGAAAAGCTGAGGCTCAACGACGCCGCACTCAGCTTCGAGCCCGAGACTTCAGTCGCTCGCGGCTTCGGCGTCCGCTGCGGATTTCTGGGACTCCTGCACATGGAGATCTTCCAGGAAAGGCTCGAAAGAGAGTTCACTCTCGATCTCATCACCACAGCGCCGAGCGTCATTTACAAGCTCGATCTGACCGACGGCTCGACGGTGTTCATCGACAACCCCTCGAACTATCCGCCGCCCGAACAGATAAAGACCGCCTACGAGCCGGTGGTCCACGCGAGCATAATCACTCCGACGGAATTCGTCGGCGGCATCATGGATCTCTGCCAGGAGAGGCGCGGAAACTTTGTCGATATGAAATACCTCTCGGCTTCGAGAGCGGAGCTGAGATACCTTTTGCCCCTGAACGAAATAGTATACGATTTCTTCGACGCGCTCAAGTCTCGCAGCAAGGGATACGCCTCTCTCGACTACGAGGACACCCAGTACGAAAAGAGTTCTCTCGTGAAGCTCGACGTTCTTCTGAACGGAGAGAACATGGACGCGCTGAGTTTCATCGTTCATTCCGAGAAGGCCTATCCGAGGGCGAGAAGGATCGTGGAAAAGCTCAAGGAAAACATACCGCGCCAGCTCTTCGAGATACCCGTGCAGGCGGCGATCGGCGGAAGGATAATCGCAAGAGAGACCGTCAAGGCAATGAGAAAGGACGTTCTCGCCAAGTGCTACGGCGGCGATATAACCAGAAAGAAGAAGCTTCTCGAAAAGCAGAAGGAAGGAAAAAAGAAGATGCGCTCTCTCGGCACGGTCGAGGTGCCTCAGGAGGCGTTCATGGCGGTGCTGAAGCTCGATGAATGAGCCGGGCGTATATATCCACCTCCCCTTCTGCGCGAAAAGATGCGCTTACTGCGACTTCTTCTCCTCGACGCGGCTTGAAGATATCGACGCTTACACCGAAGCGCTGTGCCGTCAGATAAAAGAGAGCGCTTCAAAAGAGACTGTGGACACGGTCTATTTCGGGGGCGGGACTCCGTCTCTCTTGGGTGCAGGAAGAATAAAAAAAATACTCGGCGCACTTAAAGAGAGCTTTAGTCTCTCAGAAGACTGCGAGATAACGGCTGAAGTCAATCCGACCGGTCAGGACGAAAAGACGCTATCGGCTCTGAAAGAAGCGGGAGTCAACAGACTGAGCGTCGGGGTGCAGAGCCTCGACGACCGGGAGCTGAAACTCATCGGCAGGCTCCACGACGCCCGGATGGCGCTGAAAACGATAGCGGCGGCAAAAACCGCCGGAATAGAGAGGATAAGCGCCGATCTGATATACGGCCTGCCCTCTCAGACAATACGGAGTTTTCGCGCTTCCCTCGACGGACTTATAGAAACGGGCGTTTCGCACCTTTCCTGCTACTGTCTGACGCTGAAAGAGGACTCGCCGCTGAAAAAACTCGACCTCCCCGACGAGGACGAGCAGAGAAAAATGTATCTCGACTGCTGTGAGAGGCTGGAAGCGGCGGGGATAAGGCAGTACGAAGTGTCGAATTTCGCACGTCCCGGGCAGGAATCGAGGCACAACCTCAAATACTGGACGGGCAAAAGATATTTCGGCTTCGGTGCCGGAGCACACGGCTTCGACGGCAAAGAAAGATATTATATAAAGCCGGATATTGACGCATTTATTTCCCGACCGGCGCGGGAACTGAAGATCACGGAGGAAACGCCGGGAGAAAACGACCGGCTCGAAGAATACATAATCTTTTCGCTGAGGCTGAGATCGGGGATAAAATATAAAAAGCTCGCCTCGCTCGGCGGAGAAAAAACGCTTGAAAAAACAGGCGTCCTTCTGCCGGAACTGAAGCGCGCCGGACTTGCCGGAGAAGACGAAGAAGGATTCTGGCTGACGCCGGAGGGAATGTTCGTTTCAAACTCCGTGATCGCCCGGCTGATTTGAAAATCCACTAAAAAAGGAACAAGAAAAGTGAAAAGACTTATATCGATCCTGCTCTTTATCTGTGCGGTCGCCTCGCTGACGGCGTGCGCGAACACAAACGCCGAAGATCTGAAAGTCGAAAACAGCTTTCTCGGCATCGCGTTCGACAAGCCCGAAGGCTGGGAGCTCGTTCAGAACGACGTCATAACGCAGCTCACATACGGCTCGGGAGAGCCGACCAATCTCACTGTCGGGATCCCATCTGTGACGCCGGACGACGTTTCGGCCGAAGAATACGAAAAGACCCTGACTGAAAGTCTGAAAAACTGCGCCGTCACCGCGCGCGACGTGAAGCTGACGAGCGGCGCGATCTCGGCGAGAAGCTGGATCTACACCGCGGATTATATAAACGGCGAGGACACAGAGACTTTAGAATATATGCAGAGCTTCGTCACGGACGGGAACCGTAAGGTGATTTTCACGCTGTGTTCGCCGAAGGACAAGTTCGATCAGTACAGAAAGCTCATAGAAACGAGCATCGGGACCCTGAAATTCACCGAGGCGAACGAGGCAGCTCCCCTCTCTCACGGTGACAGGGTCACAAACGACGCGATCGAATACACCCTTATATGTCCGGAAGGCTGGGAACTCATCAGAAACGACGGTCTGATCGCGCTGAAGACCTCCGACGGCTGCACTCTGACGGGATCTGCGTCGACGCTCGACAGCACGATAACCTCCCTTGAGGACTATATGAACAAGATCTATCTTCCGGAGCTGAGAGCGGTGATGGGAGAAGTGAACGTGGTCGGAGAGTTCAGCGAAACGACGACCGACGGCAGATACAACGGACTGTGCGCCGAATATACGGCTTCTGTCGGCGGCACCAGGTATCACTTCCTGCACAAGACGGTCTACCGCGGAGGGAGCGCGTACACGCTTCTGTACACCGCGCAGAGCGACAAATATGAGCTTCACCTTTCGGACGCGAAGGCGATCATGGAGAGCATGACATTCAACAAAGGTCAGTGAATAAAAGATAATAAGGCTTCCAAAGGAACAAAAGATATGGCAAAAAATGAAAAGAACTGCAGGCTCGGCAAGGTCGGCGGACAGGCCGTGATCGAAGGGGTCATGATGAAGGGCCCGAAGAGATACTGCACCGCCGTCAGAAAAGAGAGCGGCGAGATCGTCAGGGACATCCACCCGAACCGCTCGCTGAAGGACAAATACAAGATCCTCGGGATACACGTCGTGAGAGGCGTCGTCAACTTCGTCGAAACGATGATTTTGAGTTTTTCGACGCTCAATTTCGCCGCCGACGCGATGGGGATAGAGGATGAGGAGACCGCATTCGACCGCTGGCTGAACAAGCACCTCGGCAAGAAGGCGACCGCCGTTTTCACGGGGATCGGCGCGGTTTTGGGCGTCGTTCTCGCGATTGCGCTCTTCATGTGGCTTCCCAAACTGATCTCGGACTGGCTCGTCGGCGACGTCGAATACGTCCGCAACGTAGTTGAGGGCTTTATCAAGATCGCGATATTTCTTGTCTACATCATCCTCGTATCTCTGACCCCGTACATAAAGAGAGTGTTCATGTATCACGGCGCCGAGCACAAGAGCATTTTCTGCTACGAAAATTCGCTCGAACTCACCGTCGAGAACGTCAGAAAACAAAAGAGGCTCCATCCGAGATGCGGGACGAGCTTCATGTTTCTGATGATGTTCGTGGGGATCGTGATAGGTCTGTTCCTCCCGAGGGACAACACCGCTCTCTACGTCGCGCTCAAGCTTTTGACGCTCCCGATAGTGGTGGGGCTCGGATATGAGATAATCCGCTTTGCCGGAAAGCACGACAATCTTTTCATCAGGATAATCACCGCGCCCGGAAAATGGATGCAGCTCATCACGACAAAAGAGCCGGACGACTCCATGATGGAAGTCGCGATAGTCGCGCTGAAGACCGCGCTGGAAAGCGAATTTCCGGAAGAGGACGTTTTCAAAGGTATCGCTCAGCCCGAGCCGGATGAGACGGCGGAAAACGGGAACAACTCAGAAGAATCAAAAGAGGATCCCGCAGGAGAAAAGAATGAAAACGGGGATCCCGAAGAGCCCGTTCAATGACAGGAAGAGAGCTTTATCTGAAAACAAAAAAGATCTTTTCCGACAATGACGGCGAAAGATTCTTTTCGTTTTCTCTTTTATGGGCTGCGATCTGCGAAAAAAGATCGCTCGGCACTTCCCTCGCCCTCTCGGAAGACCCGTTCCCGGATCACAAGACCGTGCTCGAAGACGCGCGTAAGCTCTGCGGCGGAGAACCGATCCAGTATTACCTCGGGCACTGGGAATTTTGCGGGCACGATTTTTTGTGCCGCGAAAACGTTCTGATCCCGAGGGATGACACGGAGGTCCTGGTCGGGCTCTGTGTCAGGGAGCTTCCCGAAAACGGTCTTCTCGCCGATCTCTGCTGCGGGAGCGGCTGCGTCGGGATCTCGGTGCTCCTGTCGCGCCCCGACGCATTCTGCGTCGCCGTCGATTTTTCGGACGCGGCGCTCGCTCTCACTGAAGAAAACGCTCTCCGCCTCGGTGTCTGCGACAGACTGAAAACAAAAAAGCTCGATCTAATTAGTTGCGAACCCGACATTCCCGCCGATCTCTTCGCCTGCAATCCGCCCTATATCCCGTCGCGGGATATAGAAGACCTCTCCGAAAACGTGAAGCGCGAACCGCGCCTCGCGCTCGACGGAGGCGAGGACGGACTCGATTTTTACAGACGCATAAAGCTTTTCGCCGACGAATTAAAAAAGCCCTTCGTCTGCGAGACGGGCTTCGATCAGAAAAAAAGCCTGACGGCTCTTTTTGGAAATGAGGCCCTGTTCTTCAAGGACGCCGGCGGCAGAGACAGAGCGTTTTATTACGTTTCAAAATAAATCGGCTAATAGTGAGTATCAGAAAACGCCGCTTCCCCATTGTCGGGGAAGCGGCGTGATTTTTTAGTAAATTTCCGGGATCACTCGGGGCTGCCGGGAGTCTGATCGTTCGGCGCTTCGACGGGAGGCTCCACTGGCGGATCTTCTTTTTCCGCGTTCTGCGCGGCCTGCTCGGCGAGCTCCTGAGCGAGCCTTTCTTCTTCGCGGCGCTTCTCGTTCTCCTCGAGGCTCTTTTTCGCCTTTGAGGAACGGATCGCCTCGATCTCCTCGAAGGTGTGTTCGCCGTCCTGCATAGCCTGCTCGAACTGCTCGTCGTCCATGATCTCGTTCTTCATCAGATACTCGGCGACGAAGATCAGCTTGTCACGGTTTTCGCTCAGTATCGACTCGGCGCGGTCGAACGCGGTCTTGATGATGCGCTCGATCTCCTCGTCGATCTCTCTGGCGATGCTTTCGGAATAGTTCTGCGTGCTTCCGAAATCCCTTCCGAGGAAGACTTCTTCGTGAGTGTTGCCGTAGACGACCGGTCCGAGTCTGTCGCTCATTCCGTACTGAGTGACCATCTTTCTGGCGATCTCGGTCGCGCGTTCAAGGTCGCTCGACGCGCCGGAGCAGATGTCGTCGAGCATGAGCTTCTCGGAAACTCTGCCTCCGAGCAGGGAGACGATCATTTCCTCCATCTGCTTTTTGGAAACGTGCCCCTTGTCCTCTTTCGGCTGATACGCGGTGTAGCCCGCCGCCATTCCTCTGCCGATAATAGAGATCTGATGCACGGGATCGGCGGTCTCGAGAAATTTGGAAACGACTGCGTGACCCGCCTCGTGATAAGCGGTGATCTTCTTGTCCTTCTCGGTCATGACGCGGCTCTTCTTCTGAGGACCCATCATAACTTTCAGGGAGGCCTCTTCAAGCTCGGAGTTGCCGATCAGCCTCTTTGAACGCCTTGCGGCGAGAAGCGCCGCCTCGTTCAGGAGGTTCGCAAGATCCGCGCCGGTGAATCCGACGGTGGTGGAGGCGATCTTTTTGAGATCGACTTCCTTCTCGAAGGGCTTGCCCTTGGAATGGACCTTCAGGATCTCTTCCCTGCCCTTGACGTCGGGGTAGTTGACGGTGATCGGTCTGTCGAAGCGTCCGGGCCTCAGAAGGGCCGGATCGAGGATGTCGGGGCGGTTGGTCGCCGCCATGATGATGACGCCCTCGTTGCTCCCGAAGCCATCCATTTCGACAAGAAGCTGGTTGAGGGTCTGTTCCCTCTCGTCGTGTCCGCCGCCGAGACCCGCGCCTCTGTGTCTGCCGACAGCGTCGATCTCGTCGATGAAGACGATGCTCGGGGAGTTCTTTTTCGCGGTCTCGAAGAGGTCTCTGACTCTTGACGCGCCCACGCCGACGTACATCTCAACGAAATCCGAACCGGAGATCGAATAAAACGGGACGCCAGCCTCTCCGGCGACAGCCTTTGCAAGAAGGGTCTTGCCGGTGCCGGGAGGTCCGACGAGAAGCACGCCTCTCGGGATCTTGGCGCCGAGATCGGTGAACTTGACGGGATTTTTCAAAAAGTCGACGACTTCCTTGAGTTCCTCCTTCTCCTCGTCTGCGCCCGCGACGTCCTCGAAGAGGACTTTTTTCTTCTGATCGGTCTCGATCTTTACTCTCGCCTTGCCGAAGCCGCCGATCCTGCCCGGACCGATGCCGCCTCCGCCCGATCCCGAGCGGAACGCGAAGCGGTAGGCGAAGAACAGAAGGAGGATGACCAGAACGAACGGGATCAGCATCACCCAGTATGGGAAGCTCTCGGGCTGTCTGATGTCGAGCTTTATCGTGCCCGCGGACTGCATCTTTTCGAGCAGGGGAAGGACGCGCTCATAGAACAGATAGCTGTCGCGGAATGTGAATTCAAATTTCTTGCCGTCCTCGCGTGTGAGAGTCAGCTTGTTGCTGTCCGAATAAACGACCTCGCTGTCTTTTTTCAGCTTTTCCTCTTTTATCATCGACAGAATGTCGCCGTAGGTCGCCTTATCGGCGGATCTGCCGTCGAAAAGAAGGCTGGCGAGAACGAGGATGATCGCGATGATCACGCCGTATATCAGGATGATCTTTGTGTTTTCTTTCATAACTGTTCAATCACTCTCCTTTGGACGGCACTGACGGCGCCGTTGTCTGTGACGGTAAGCCCGAAAGGGGCGGAAGATCAAAAATCAATTCAAAAAACCTTTCCGAAACAGGTCTTGCCCTGTCGCTCAGACCAACGCCGGGGATCCAGATGACGCCGTCTTCGTCGCAGAAGACCGGCCAGGCGTCCCTGAGCGCCGGATCGAGTTTGAGGTCGCAGACGAGCTTTTTCGCGCTCTTGTGCATGGAGTTTATCACAATACTGTCGCCCGGCAGGCGGTTTCGCGCGCAAACCTCACCTTTTATTGTATCAGGGTTTATTTTCATAATCATAAGCATTTTGTTAATATTTTTATAATTGACGCCGTTTTTTATTCCCGAACGGGTGACCAAAGCGCCCGAAAACGGCAGGGATGTTTTTCCTTCGGGGATCTTCACGCAAAATGAAGGCGAAGAAACACTTTTCATAAAGCGAAGGGTCTTCTGACCGATCTTCAGAACGGCGCCGTCCGAGAGCTGCAGAACGCGCCCCGCGCCGGACGTCAGACACGCCGCGGCAAGCGATCTCTGACGCTCGCTGTCGGGAAAAGGCGTTCCGAGCGCCTGAGATGCGATCCTGATCCAGAATCTTGCGGGCTCATCGGAATCGAGATCCCGGCAGACTGTTTTCAGCTCTTCCCTGTCACAGCTCATAAGATCCGCGCTGACGGCGCCTTTGAGCGACCGGCGAAGAAAGACCTCTAAAAGTTCTGTTTCTTCTCTGATATTGAGCGAATTGTCGAAAACGACCCTGTCGAGCGCGGGATTTTCTTCTTTCATCAGAGGGATGAGGGAACTTCTGACGCGGTTCCTTCTGAAAAAGCCAGTGAGATTCGACTCGTCGGTGACGTGATCCTGACCGAATAGCGAGAGGATATCCTTTATTTCGGCGCTGTCGAAGCACAGGACCGGACGGACGATATATCCCCTTTTCGGAGGGATCCCCGAAAGACCTCTGAGAGAGCCGCCGCGGACAAGGTTCATCACTACGGTCTCCGTGTTGTCGGAGGCGGTGTGAGCCGTCGCGACAAGATCCGCACCGAGTGAATTTTTGAGTTTTTCGAAGCACTCGTATCTGAGCTGTCTTCCCGCCTCCTCGACGCCGACGGAAAATTCCGCGGCGCGGGACGCGGCGTCGACCCTGAACTCATAGAAGCCGACATCGAACTTTTCGCAGAGCTTCCGGCAGAATTCGAGCTCCGCGTCGGCGCTTTTTCTCAGTCCGTGGTGGACGTGGCAGGCGAAAAGCTTCAGCGAGAGCGTCTCGCGTTCCGCAGCGAGGAGCCTTAAAAGGCAAACGGAATCTTTTCCTCCCGAGAGCGCGATGATTATGCTTGAGCCCGCCGGGACAAGCTCCTGCTCATTCCAGAACTCACGGGCTCTGCGAAGGTAGGAGTCAAGTCTCTTCGTATCGTTTTTCAACGTCGGTGAACCTCGTGTACTGACACTCCCAGGCAAGGTGGACCGTGCCGGTCTCGCCGTGACGGTTTTTGGCGACCAGACAGTCGGCGCGGTTTTTCGCCTCGGGATCGTCTTCGTTGTAGTAGCCCTCGCGGTAGAGCATAAGGACGACGTCGGCGTCCTGCTCGATGTTTCCCGAGTCTCTCAGGTCGGAGAGCTGAGGCTTTTTGCTTTCGTTGCCGCCCGTGCGCTTTTCGGGGCTTCTCGAAAGCTGGGTGCAGAGGATGATCGGAACTCCGAGATCTTTAGCCATAAGTTTGAGATTGCGGGTTATATCGCCGATCTCGTTCACGCGGTTCTCTCTCAGGCGCGAATTGTCGGAGTGCATGAGCTGGAGGTAGTCGATAACGACCAGACCCAGATTTTCAAGTCTTCTGAGCTTGGAACGCATCTGCATGACCGTGATGCCGCCGGCTTCGTCGAGATAGATGTCGGTGTTGCTCAGACCCACCGCCGCCCTGGCGATGGCGTTGAAGTCCTCCTCCTCGACGTCGCCAGTGTGGAGCTTTCTTCCGTCGACTCTT
The DNA here is from genome assembly GCA_017453605.1 of Clostridia bacterium. Classification (GTDB taxonomy): domain Bacteria; phylum Bacillota; class Clostridia; order Oscillospirales; family SIG627; genus SIG685. The sequence goes on along the minus strand of JAFTEP010000058.1, from coordinate 5,011 downwards.
CCCTCGGACGAGAGCATCCTTTCGACAAGCTGGAGCTTTGACATTTCAAGAGAAAAGACGGCGACCGCTTTTTTTGAATACTTGGCGACGTTGACGGCGATGTTGATCGCAAGGCTCGTCTTGCCCATACCGGGTCTGCCGCCGATGATGATGAGATCGCCCGGCGCCATCCCGACGAGGATGCGGTCGAGCCCGGAATAGTTCGTGGGGATGCCGCGCGTGGCATCTTTGTCGGTCGTGAGCTTGTTGAGGACGGCGTAGTATTCCTTGATGAGCTCTTTTATATGCGAGAAATCCTGAGTGATGAAGCCGCGCGAAAGATCGAAGATCATCTGCTCCGCGCTGTCGATGACCTCCTGGACCGGCTTGGACTGATCGAGGGCGCTGTCGCGGATCTTCTCGGAGACCACGACAAGACTTCTCAGAAGAGACTTGTCGCGGACTATGCGCGCATAGTCCATGACGTTGGAGATCGACGGAGTGTTCTCCGCGAGCTGGCGGATATAGGCGTTGCCCGCCTCGCGGGTGTAGACGTTCTTCTTCTCGAGCTCGTTGAGGAGCGTCACGGGATCGACGCTGTCGTTAAGGTTGTTGAGATCGAAAAGAGCGGCAAAGATCTCCTGATGCTTGTCGATAAAGAAATCCTCGGCTTTGACGACCGCGCTGACCTCTCCGAACCTCTCCGGATCCATAATGAGCGCGCCGAGAACAGCCTGCTCCGCCTCGACGGAGTAGGGCAGCTGTCTTATGAGCCCGGGATCGAGCGCCAGTTCGCCCTTGTCACTTGCCGGATTCGCCATAAAAGATCCTCCGAAAAATCAGTCTTTGTTCTTGACCTTTATTTTCAGTTCGGCGCTGACGCCGCTGTAAAGTCTGACCGTCGCGGTGTAGTCGCCGACGGACTTGACGTTGGTCATTTCGATCTTTCTCTTGTCGACCGAGATGCCGTGCTGTTTTTCCAGAAGCTCGGCGGCGTGAGCGTTTGTGAAGGCGCCGTAAAGCCTGCCGTCGTCAACGGAGTCGGTCTCGTAGACCAGAGTGATCTCCTCGAGCTTCTTTGCGAGCTCCTTTGCCGCGGCGAGTTCCTGAGCCGCGCGGTACGCTTTGGAAGACTCGCTGTTCTTCACGTCGTTTTCCAATTTGGCGTCTGCGATCGCGCCGATCCCTCTCGGGAGCAGGAAGTTGCGGGCGTAGCCGTCGCTGACGTTGACGATCTCGCCCTTCTTGCCGAGAGTGGGAAAATCCTTCATAAGGTATATCTTCACTGTTTTCACCCTTTCAGTATAGATTTTATCTTCACGCCTCGTCGGCGTATTCGTCGATGGCTTTTTTGAGCATATTCATCGCTTCCTTCAGGGAAACGTCCTTCATCTGAGCGCCCGCCGCGTCGAAATATCCGCCGCCGTTGAGCTTTTCGAGGATGAGCTGGACGTTGACCTTGCCGGAGGAACGCGCGGAGATATGCACGACCCCGTCGATCTGACACAGAGCGAAGCTCGCCCTCACTCCGTCGATCCCCAAAAGTCTGTCCGCCGCCTTGGAAGCCGCGATGCGGTCCTCGCCGTCGGCGGCGCCGTCCCAGGCGGAGATCGCGAAGATCCCGCGGTAGACGACAACGTTCGATTCAAAGCGCACTTCCCTGGTGAACTCGTCGAACCTCGTCCCGAACAGAAGCTGGGCTTCTCCGGGGCTGGCTCCCTCGCCCCTGAGATAGAGGGCGGCGGAGAAGGTGCGGACGCCGGTGTTGCGCGAGAAATGCTTGGTGTCGAGAAGCATTCCGGCAAATAAGAGTTCCGCCTCTTCTTTCAGAAGGATGCCCGGAGAGAGAGTCTGTTCGAGGATCTCGCTGACAAGCTCGCTCGCGGAAGAAGCCGAGGGTTCGATGTAGGAGATCTTCGGCGGGACCGCGAATTCCTCGGTCTTGCGGTGATGGTCGATAATGACGCTCGAAGCGCAGTTGAAAAAGAGCGAGGGCGCTTCGAACATCTTCACATTGTTCACGTCGCAGATAACAAGAAGCGTGCCGGTGCCGATGAGGTCCTGAGCGGCGCTGCCGTCGATGAACTTGTCTTCGTAGAACTCTATTCCGCGCAGCTTCTTGAAGATCGGCTTGAGGTTGACGTCGTCGGGATTGACGACTATATTGACTTTCCGGCAGTATTCCCCGGCGAGCCTCGCGATGCCGACGCAGGCGCCGACGGAGTCGTGATCGGCGTAACGGTGGCCCATGATGATGACGTTGTCGGCGTTCTTCATGAGTCCGATAAGTTCGCCGGCGATAATCCTGGAACGGATCTTCGTGCGCTTCTGAACGGTCTTGGTGCGTCCGCCGTAGAACTCGGTGGCGTTCCTTGTCTTCAGGACCGCCTGATCGCCGCCTCTCTGCAGCGCGAGATCGAGGGCGCGTCGCGAAGCCTCGTCCTTTTCGGCAAGATCTCCGTCGATGCAGGCGCAGCCGATGGAGACGGTGACGGGGATGTCGGTCTGATCAGCGGAAAGCTCTCTGACGCTGTCGAGAACGTCGAACTTCTTTTCGGCGACCTCGCTCAGTCTGCCCTCTTCGATGATGAGGGCGTATCTGTCGCGGTCGACCTCGTGGATGACTGAGTCGAGAGACTGCGCCCAATCCTTCAGGAGGATCGAGATCTTGGCGGTCACCGCGCGGTAGCTGCCCTGCATATATCCCGAGGATTCGGCGGAATTGTCGACGGTGATGTATAAAATGACGGGGTTTTTGATCCGCGCCTCGTTTTTGAGAGCGGTGATCTCGCCGAGATCGTACCACACGGTGAGATAGAACTCGTTTTCGGAGCCGAACTGGTAGGGCACGACGCCGAACTGTCCGGTCCTGGTCTCCGCTTCGAGACGCTGACCGCCTCCGTTGATGGCGCACTCGAGAAGAGAGATCATATCAAGGCGGCGGACGAGAAGATCGCTGACGTCCGTTTCGGCCTTGATGACCTCAGTGCCGACGACGGCGCAGAAAGCGTCGTTGTACCACAGGATCCGTCCGTTCCTGTCGAGAACGGCGATGCCGTCCGAAAAACCGGTGAGGAGCCGCAGCGAAACGTCGTTGTCGAGAAGCTTTGCTCCCTTTTCGACGACCGAACGGCGGCGGCGTGAAAGCCTGTTCAGGACCGCGAAGCCGCAGATCTCGATCGCGACGAAAGCCGCTCCGATCCATAAAAGCTTGAGATCGACAAAAGCGCAGACCGCGCAGTACGCGAACAGCACCGCAAACGAGATCAGAATGATCTGAAATCTCTGATTGTGTTTTTTCATTCGATGCTCCTTTAAAAAGCTTTGCCGTGAGTGTCAAAGCAAAAAGACAAAAGAGTTTTTCGCGTTATATCCTATAAAAATTCGGGTGTCGCAGGGAAAAGTCAGGATTCGGGCGGCTCCTTCTTGCGGCGCGAAGCCTCCCTCAGAAAGACCATCGCGAGACCCGCGAGGCGGACAAGAGAGACGATGACGGTCGGGAACAGAATAAGACTCGCGATCAGGACCGCGATCCACAGAGGGCTGAACTTCATCCCGGCCCGGCTTCTGACCCCGACGAACCATCTGACGGCGGTCACGCCGGTGATGAGGAAGGCTCCGGAAAGAAGGGTCACGATGACGTTCAGACCGAAATACATTTCGTCCTGCTCCCCGGAAAACAGAGAACTGAGCGTCATGACGACAAACAGGACGATGTAGACGACGGCGGTCACGATGCCGGGGATGAAGATCCAGCCGTCGGTGTAGATGAAGCCGAGAGCTCCGGAACGCCCGAGCGCCCTCTTGACGCAGAAGCTGTGAAGAAAAGCGAGGGCTCCGCAAAACAGAGCGGCGACGGAAGGCAGGGAGTAGACGGCGGCGGATGCGATCTTGGAAAACTGTTCGGCGGTGAAGACGGTGCCGGGATAGCCCGAAAGATACTCGGACCAGAATTTGCCGTTCTCGCCGGAGAGCATCCCCTCCAACAGGCCGATGAGCACGCCGAGCTTTTCTTTCAAAAGCGCGAATGAAAAGTCGGAATACTTCCCTACGCAGAAGATCGCGAGCTGAACGAACATCGCGACGGCGATCACACCGGTCGACGCCGCCACGCAGACAGACCGTGAAGCGCGCTTTGCGACACAGGAGCAGAAGACGAACGAAAGAAGCGGGATGAATAAAAACAGCACGAGCGCGTGGAGCCTGAGATCGAAGACGAGGCTGAATTCCTTTCCGAACAGCGCCGCGTCAAAAATAAGCCTTACGACGCTGTCTCTTACGAAAGCCGTGAAAACGTAGCCCGCGCCGCCTCCGAGGACGGAGCCGAGAAAACACAGCCTGCCCCTTTTGGAAAGGTAGTCCGCGCAGGAAACCGCGGAAGAAAGCACCGCCGCGAGAAAGCCCGAGCCCAAAAGAAACGAGGTGGAAAGAAACGCGAAAATGAAGGCGAGCGCCTGAAGAATAACAGACGAACGGTCCTTTTTTGCCTCGGGAACGTTCTCGACGTTCAAAGCTCTCCCTCCTTTTTTCTATAACTACCCACTGTAATGATTTATTATAACAAAAAATCAGGCTTTTGTAAAGGTTTTTGGATAAAAAAGCCCCGGCGGGTCCGCCGGACCTCCGGGGCACGGTCCGGCGTGAGCGCCGGATCGCGGCAAATTTTTTCAGAGCATTTCGCGGGGTTTGTAAGGCCTGCTGTAAGGTGAAATAAAGTCCGGATCGATAAGACCACCCGCAACTTGCGCCAGAAGATCGTCGTCCAGGGCTTCGATCCCCGCCTCGGAAAGGAGCTTTATTAGTTCATCCCGGCACTTGCACGCGGCGAGCTTCTTTTTCAGATCGTCGCTGATATATTTATGGATCTTTCGTTTTTCATAGTCTTTCTCCTTTACGGTATCTCGCGGGGTTTAAAGTGAGACCCTGAGGACGACGTGGAACCGGAGCCCATCCGTCCGCCCGACACTTCAGCCAGAAGATCGTCGTCAAGGGGTTCGATCCCCGCTTCTGTGAGGAGCTTTTTGTCTTCCTC
>JAFTEP010000057.1 GCA_017453605.1 Clostridia bacterium | reverse complement strand
GGCGAAAAGATACATGAGTCCCTGCGCGAGAGTGAGCTCGACCAGCTGTCCGCCCAGAAGTCCGATCCTGCTGAAGAGGATGACCGCGAGAAGAAGTCCGTAGAGACCCTGAGTGCCGGGCAGAAGCTCGAGGAGCAGGACTTTGGAGAACTTCGACGGATCCACGGACACCAGACCCGCGGCGGCCTCGCCGACGATACGGACGCCCTTTGCGGATCCGAGGCCCGACATGAGCGCGGCGAGAACTCCGCCCAGAATTGCGAAAACGATTCCCATGCTGTTCATTTTACTTTTCCTCCGTAATTGTTACGTATTTTGTTTCTGTTTTGAAGGGCTCGAACTCGCGTCCGCCGCCCGAATAGAATTTGCTGAACAGTTCTACGAACTGCAGTCTGTCCGTGTGGACGTAGGCGCCCAAAAGATTGATCGCGAGGTTCGCGGTGTGCCCGAGTAAGAACACCGGGATGAAGATCACGATCTTCAAAGGTCCGTCCACCATCACGCCGAGCAGGTTTATGACCCCGGCGATGCTTCCGGTCGCCAGACCGAGCGCCAGAAGCCTCGAATACGAGAGTATGTCTCCGACGTATCCCGTCGCCGTGTTGTAGAGAGCGTAGAGCCCGCCGACGATCCCCATGAAGACGTTCTTTCTTTTCACGGCGGCTCCGGCGAAGACGCCGACGATGCCGACGACGGCGACCTTGAGTCCTACGTCGATGAGCGTCTGATCGACCGTGGGGATGAACACGCTCGCTCCGAAGGGACAGACGCCGAGGACGAACAGATACACCGGGATGACTTCAAGAACGGCGTCGAGGCGCTTTTTTTGTCTCCAGAGGTTCATAAAGTGCGCCCACAGACCCCAGAACAGGTGCGCGATGCCGATCGCGAACGACCAGAGGAGGAGCCTTATGGGATCGTCTATCGGCTCGAACCAGAGGGCGGTGGAGCCGATCTCTTTGCCGAAGAACTCCCTCGCGATCACCTGAGGCGCGTCCCCGAACCAGCTTCCGAACAGAGCGCCCCAGAAAACGGTCGAGATACCGCAGAAGAAGAACATCCTGAGGGTCTTGTTCATTGAGTCGGAGAGCTTGAACTTCTTAACGGCTATCGCCGTGAAGAGCGAGATCAGGATACCGTAGCCCGCGTCGGAAAGCATCATGCCGAAGAGCAGGTAGTAGAAGAACGACATGATCGGGGTCGGGTCGAGGTCTGTTTTGCCGGGCATCGAATACATCCTCGTGATGCCCTCCAGCGGCTCCGAAAAGCGGCTGTTCTCCAAAAGCACCGGGACGTCGTCGCCCGGGTCGGGATCGGAGAGCGTCACGACCGAATCAGTTTCTTTTTCGAGCTGTTCGCACAGCGCAGCGCTGAGCTTTTCCGGCACGAAGCCCGTGACCACGACCGCGCTGTCGCTGAGCGCGAGTTTGGGCAGCGCCCTGTATTTGGAGATGCGCGCCGCGAGGTAGTCGAGGATCAGTTCGAAATCGTCGTAGCTGTCCGAATATTTTGTAAGTTTATCTTCCGCTTCCCTGATGTTTTTTTCGAGCTTTGAGATCCGTTCGCGCGAATCCTTTGCGATCTTCGACGGCAGACCGTCGTCCGCGTCAGAGACCGGGACGAATCCCGCCTGCGAAAGCGCCTCGAGGACTTCCTTTTTGTCTTCTTTGAGATAGAAGACGGCGGCGTTGATCCTCTCTTTGTCCGCGTCGACCGTTTCGAGCTGAACGTTTTCCGGGAGCTTCTTTTCAAGCTCTTCGACTCCTCCCCTTCCGGGAAAGGCGCCGACGGCGGCGGCGACGGTCTCGGTCCCCCTCCAGCCGAAGGGGATCTGAAGATCCTTCCACGGAGCCAGAAGATCGCATCTGACTCTGAGCCGGTCGATCTCGTCGGAATTCTTTTTGATCGAGGCGTCGAGCGCGATCACGTCGTAAGCCGACTGCATATACTTTTCGAGCTTCGAGGTCTTTTCGGCGGCAAGTTTTGAATCGACGCATCTTTTCCCGGAAAGCCCGGACAGGAGGGAAGACTTTCT
>JAFTEP010000001.1 GCA_017453605.1 Clostridia bacterium | reverse complement strand
GTGCACCGTCTGACCGGCGATCCCGACAGAAAAAAACTCGTCGCTCCGCTCTGGTGCGCCGACAAGAAAAGAGTTCTCGGAGCAATTCAGAAATACTTCGGGGACCGCAACGTGATACAGGGAAAACAGGATGAAAAAAACTGAGACCTCGCCCGGAGGCGGGAACGTCTGGAAGAAAAAAACAAGGCAGAAGAGCGCCGTGATCGTCGGCGCGTCGGAATTCGGAGCGATCCCCATGATGAGCGACGCCCTGCTGATCGCCGCTGACGGCGGACTGAAAAGGATCGAAAGCTGCGGACTGAGCCCCGACCGAGTGATCGGGGACTTCGACTCGCTCGGCGGGATCCCGCAGGGAGAGAACGTCCTCGTCTACCCGCCCAAAAAGGACGACACCGACACGATGCTCGCCTCAAAGCTCGCCCTCTCGCTCGGGGCGAAGCGAGTTCTGATCTGCGGTGCGCTCGGCGGCAGGGACGATCACAGCTTCGCTACGCTGACGACCATCGCGTGGATCTCCAGACACAGGGCGCGCGCGGCGGCTGTCGGCGACAGATACGCGGTCTTCGCCCTCACCAACGGCTCCCTCGTTCTCCCCGGCGTCGTCGGAAAGGTCTCCGTCTTCGCGTTCGGAGGCACGGCGCGCGGCGTGAAGCTTGAGGGGCTGGAATATCCCTTCGACGGCGATCTGGATCCCTTCTTCCCGATCGGAGTCAGCAACGAGGCGCGCGGCGAGGCGCGCATAAGCGTCGAGGAAGGAACTCTCATCATATATGCAAACGTCGCGCCCGAACGGGCCCTCGATATCCTGGAGGAATACTATGACCGATAAACCGTTCAAGGCCGCCCTGTTCGATCTTGACGGCACTCTTATAGACTCCATGCCCTACTGGAAAACCCTCGCGGAGGATTTTCTTGACAGACGCGGCATAACTCCGACCGCCGAAGAAAAACACGCCGTCGAAAGGCTGTCTCTGGCGCAGTCGGCTTTCTACATAAAAAACCGCTACTGCCTGGATGAGTCGCCGGATCAGATACTGAAGGAATTCAATATGATGATCGACTCCATCTACCGCACGGACTGCTCTCTCAAACCGGGAGCGGCCGAATATCTCGCCGAGCTGAAACGGGCGGGGATCAAAATGGCGCTCGTCACGATCACCGCGAAGAAGAGCGCGAAAAAGGTCACGAAAAGACTCGGGATAAACGGCTTTTTCTCGCATATAGTCACCGATCTCGACGCCGGAAAGAGCAAGAACCACCCCGACATCTATCTTATGGCGGCAAAAAAACTGCGCTCAGCGCCGGAAGACACCGCCGTGTTCGAAGACAGCGTCACGGGCGGAACGGTCGCGAAAAAGGCGGGATTCAAAGTATACGCCGTGCGCGACGGCTCCAACGCGGACAAATTCGAAGAATTTCTCGCCCTCTGCGACGGGCCGGCGCCGTGGCAATGAGGCTCGACCGGCTGCTCTCATCGACGGGGCGCTGGTCCAGAAAAGAAGCCTCCGCGCTGATAAGACGCGGAGAAGTCACCATCGACGGAAAGGTCGAAAAAGATCCCGCGGCAAAGGTCGACGAAGTCTCTCAGACCGCCGCCGTCGCCGGAGAGCCCGTTATTTACCGAAAATTCGTCTACGTCATGCTCAACAAGCCCGAGGGCTTCGTCAGTTCGACCGACGAGCCGGGCGAGCGCGTCGTGACGGAGCTTCTCTCAAAAGACTACGAAAGGCTCTCGCTCTTCCCCTGCGGAAGGCTCGACAAGAACACTACGGGGCTTCTCATCCTGACAAACGACGGACAGACCGCGCACCGGCTCCTTTCCCCGAAGCACCACGCCGAAAAGACCTACCGCTACACTCTAAAATACCCTCTCGGCGAAAACGAGCGCCTCGAGCTCGAGGCGGGGGTCGATCTCGAAACGGGAGTCCACACTCTCCCCTGCCGCATTATGCCCGACTCGCCGACCTCCGGCGCGATCACTCTCACCGAGGGCAAGTTCCACCAGATAAAGCTGATGGCAAAATCGGTCCGCAACGCGATCACCTCTCTCGAGCGCGTGAGCTTCGCCGGGATAGGGCTCGATCCCGCCCTCGCGCGCGGCGAATACCGCGAACTGACAAACGAAGAGATCCGCCTCCTCACAGGCGGCGATAATTGAGTTTATTCGTGGGAGCCTTTTTGAAAAAGGCTCCCACCAGACTACTGACCTTCCCCCAAGGGGGAAAGCTATATACCGCGCTTATCTTGACGATTAACAGAAAAAAGAAGCGGTGTCCCCTCATCAGTCTGCGCGAAAAATCCTCTCGGTCGCTTCGCGTTCTTACCTTTTCGCGCGCAGC
>JAFTEP010000056.1 GCA_017453605.1 Clostridia bacterium | reverse complement strand
TGATCCGCGAGGAGCGAGAGGACGGCTCCGCGGCCGTCTTTATGGAAATCTCTGACGAGTTCTTCCAGCTCGGGATCGGGGCTTTTTTCGATCCACGGCATATCGGGGCGCGCTTTTCCGACCCTCTCCCCGATGCCCTCGAGACAGGTATCAAGATCAAGGTCGCAGAACACGACGGTGTCACAGGAAACGATCCTTCGTTCGAGCGTCCTCGAATAAAAGCCGTCGATGATCCATTTGTCTTTTTTCAGGATCTCCGAGAGAATTCTGTCGAACTCTTCGCGCGGGATATGCGTGCCGTCGCTCTTCCACCAGATATTGTCAAGATGAAAGAGAGGTAATCCCGTGAGAGCGGCGAGCTTTAAAGAAAACGTGCTCTTCCCGCTCCCGGGACAGCCGATCACGGCGACGCGCTCGCCATTAAAGCCTGTTCCCATAGTTTTGTCACTCCTCCCGGTCAGGTTTGATTTTCAACGCGAAAGACCGCTCCGTCCCTCGCGGGACGGAGCGAAAAAAGCTGTCAATGATATTTCGGCATATAATCTCCGTGAGCTTCGATCAGTTCGTCGACCATCTTAACGATGTCGTCGATCGAGAGCTCCGCGGCGGTGTGCGGCTCGAGCATCGCCGCCTGATAGATGCGCTCCCTCTTTCTCGTGACGGCGGCGTCGATGGTCAGAAGCTGGCAGTTGATGTTCGTCATGTTCATCGCGGCGAGCTGGACCGGGAGCTTTCCCACTCTCGTGGGATTGACGCCGCTCCCGTCGACCATACAGGGGACCTCGACGCAGGCGTCGGGATCGAGGTTTTCGATAAGACCCCTGTTGAGGACGTTTCCGCCGATCTTGAAGGGCTTGTTGGTGACGACGGCTTCCATGATATACGAAGCGTACTCCCGGGTGCGCTTATGGTCGGTCATCTCCGGATCGGTGAGGTTTTTCTGTTTCTTTTTCCAGTCTTCGATCTGATTGACGCAGCGGCGGGGGTATTCGTCGAGCGGAATGTTGTATTTTTCGATCAGCTCGGGGTATCTGTTCTTGATGAAGAAGCAGTTGTACTCCGCGTTGTGTTCGCTGGATTCCGTGCAGTAGTAGCCGAGGCGGCGGATATACTCGTATCTGACCATATCGTGGTGGCTTTCCGTCTCGTTGCGTATCGCGGCGCGGCGGCGGATCTCTGGATAAAGATCGTTCCCGTCGCGGTCGCGGATCTCAAGAAGCCACGCCATGTGGTTGATGCCGGCGATCTTCTCGACCCTGCCCTCGAGCTTGTCTTCCATCCCGAGTTTCTTCAGCAGATATTCCGAGCAGACCTGGACGCTGTGGCAGAGACCGACGGTGTTCACTCCGGTGTATCGGGTCATGAAGCCGGTGAGCATCGCCATGGGATTCGTGTAGTTAAGGAACAGAGCGTCCGGACAGACCTCCTCCATATCCCTCGCGAAGCTCTCGAGGACGGGGATCGTGCGGAGGGCGCGCATTATGCCGCCTATGCCGAGAGTGTCTGCGATGGTCTGCCTGAGACCGTACTTTTTGGGGATCTCGAAGTCAATGATCGTGCAGGGGTCGTAGCCGCCGACCTGGATCGCGTTCACGACGAAATCGGCGCCCTTAAGAGCCTCGCGGCGGTTCTCGACGCCGCAGAAGCAGCTGATCTTCGCTCTGCCTTCGTTGATGCGGGCGTTGATCGCCTCGATGAGGAGCTTCGATTCGGCGAGGCGCTTCGGGTCGATGTCGTAAAGAGCGATCTCGCTCTCTCTCAGCGACTCGGTGTTCATTACGTCGCCGAGAACGTTTTTGGCGAAAACCGTGCTTCCGGCGCCCATGAAAGTGATCTTCATTCTGTTCGTCCTTTCTTTTTCCGGTGATTCACCGTGTTCTGAGATAACTATACAACAACGCGCGTTCCGTGGCTTTTATTTATGTTGCGTTTTTTTGTATATATGTTGCAAATATGCTCAAAAAGGCTTATAATACCTTGTGAGAATAATTCAAAAGTGAGGATCACAAGCGATGCCCCGCAGCCTTTTCAGGACTTTTTCAGGAATACAGGACTGTCAGCCCTCCCACCGCTTCGGACCGGCGATAAGGGAGACCTATCTTCTCCACTACGTTCTCAGCGGAAAGGGCGTTTTCAGCGTGCGCCGGAAAAAATACGAGCTCTCGGCAGGAGAAGGCTTCTTCATCTATCCGGGAGAAGTCACGGTCTACGCCGCAGACAGGCTTGAACCCTGGAGCTATTTCTGGACCGGGATAGAAAAGACCCCGGAGACCGAAGAAGTCCTCGCCGCGCGGGGGCTCAGGAAAACGTCCGGGATATTTTCGTTCGACCGCGACAGCTCCGGCATAAAGACCGTCAGGGAGATCCTGAACGGCGCGATGAACACCACCCACGAGAATGCGGCGGCGCTTTTTTATCTTGCGATCCAGTCCGTAGAGACCGAGAAGCTCCGTCCGGAGAGCGCGAGCGAAATATACATGAAAGCCGTCGACTATATGGAGGAGCGATTCGCGACGGAGCTGACCGTCGAGGGGATGGCAAAGCACCTCAACGTTTCGAGGTCGAACCTATACAGGATCTTCATGAAAGAAACGCAAAGATCGCCGCAGAGGGCGATCCTTGATTTCAGACTCGATAAGGCGCGGAGGATGAAGGAGAGCGGCGATCTCTCGCTGACGCAGATCGCCTTTTCCTGCGGCTTCTGCGACCTCAGTCATTTCTCAAAAGCGTATAAGGACTACAGAGCGCGCTACGGGCTGCCGGAAAAATAAGTTCACTTCGCGTGCTTTTTCCGGCGTGAAAAATCAATCTGAGAAATGATGATAGCGCTCAGCATGATCCCGCTGCCGATCAGCTCGTTGATCCCCGGGACCTTTTTATACCAGATCATTTCGGCGACGAGCGCGAAGACCGCCTCGAGAGAAATGATGATGGACGCGACCGAAGGATCCGTCTCGCGCTGACCGCCCGCCTGGTGCGTCTATCCGACGCCGCAGGAGACGAGTCCGGCGTAGAGGATCGGAATGAGCGCGGTATGAATGGTTGAGAGCGACGGGTCTTCAAAAATGAACATGGGCGGCGCGCTGAGGACGCTCACGACCGCGAACTGAACCATCGACAGAGCCAGAGGATCCGTTCCCCTGCCGTAGTGCCCGATAAGCGTGATCTGGATCGCGAAAAGAAACGCGCTCGCGAGGGCGAGAAAATCGCCGATGCTGATAGTGGTGCTGTCGACGACGCAGAGAAGATAGAGACCGACGATCGCGAGAGCCGCGCCGATCCAGACGTTGAAGCGAGCCTTCCTGCCGAAGATGAGCCCGATGATCGGGACGAGAACGACGTAGAACGCGGTGATGAAGCTGACCTTGCCGGGGGTCGAGAGCTTTATCGCCGCCTGCTGGGCGTTCGCGGCGGCAAAGAGAGCCACGCCGCAGAGGAGCCCCGCGACTACGCTCTGCTTCAGGGGATAAGTCTCCCCTTTTTTTATTGCTCTGTGACGGCGAAAGAGGACGACGGGAAAAAGCGCGAGCGAGGCGAGCGCCATCCTGATGCAGTTGATGGTGAAGGAGCCGACGAAGCCGAGCGCGATCTTCTGGGCGATGAACGCGCTGCCCCAGATCATGGCGCAGACGAGAAGCTCGATATTGCCTTTCAGCTTGTTTTTTTTCGGTTGGGCGGAAGTTTCGGTTTTATTCATTTCATATCTCCGGATAAATAATAAACAACAAATTGAATTATAACACCGAAAAAGCTCAAAATCAAGCAAAAAAACGCGTTTTTTTCTCACAAAAACCGCGTTTTTTTCGTCGTTTTCAACAAGAGCGGCGTCTTGACTTTTGAGCAGGCTTAATATATACTTTTTTACAGAGAGGATCGGATCAAAAAAAGGATCGGAGGAACGAAAATGGAGCTTTTGGGATTTGAAAAAGTCTCTCTTGACGGAGGCTTCTGGAAAAAGAGATACGAAATAAACAAAAACGCCACTCTCCCGGCGGTCTACGAGAGGTTCGACGAGAGCGGAAGAATCGGCGCGTTCAGATGCCTCTATAAGGAGGGGGACGAAAACCCTCCGCACTACTACTGGGATTCGGACGTTGCGAAATGGATGGAAGCGGCGGCGTACACTTTAAAAAAGGAGCCCTCGCCGGAGCTTGAAGAAAAGATCGACGACATCGTCGCCCAGATAGAGAAAAACGCCTCCGAAGACGGATATTTCAACAGCTATTTTCTCACCGTCGAGCCGACGAAAAGGTTCACGGACAGACACAAGCACGAGCTGTACTGCGCCGGGCATCTTATGGAAGCCGCCGTCGCATACAATGAGGCGACCGGCAAGGACGTGTTTCTGAAAGCGATGGAGAAATACGCGGACCTCATTGAAAAGGTGTTCGTCAAAGAACAGTCCGCCGCCTTCGTCACGCCCGGACACGAGGAGATAGAGCTCGCGCTTGTGAAGATGTATAAAGCGACGGGAAAGAAAAAATATCTCGACCTGTCAAAGTTTTTCATCGACAAGCGCGGATGCAGCGAAAAAGAGAAGGCGACGAACGGCGAGGATATCCAGAGCTCCGTCCCCGTGAGAAAGCAGAAAGAGGCGGTCGGACACGCGGTGAGAGCGACGTATCTCTACAGCGCGATGGCTGACCTCGCGCTCCTCACGGACGACAAAGAGCTCAAAGAAGTCTGCTTTGATCTGTTCTACGATATAGCAAATAAAAAGATCTTCGTCACGGGAGGGATAGGATCGAATTCCCGCGGCGAGGCGTTCGCGCCGGCATACTATCTGCCGAATATAAACGCATATTCCGAGACCTGCGCCGCGATAGGGCTGGTGTTCTTCGCCGAAAGGATGCAGAGGCTGAAAACAGATTCGAAGTTTGCCGATCTCGTCGAACGCGTGATCTGTAACGGCGGCCTGTCGGGAGTGAGCCTCGACGGGGAGAGCTTTTTCTACGAGAATCCGCTCGCGATAGAGCCTCGGCTCGGAAAGCTCAACAATATGCACCGTCCGATCGCTCAGAGGGTGAAGATTTTCAGCTGCAGCTGCTGTCCGCCCAACGTCGCGAGGTTCTTCGCTTCGATCGGAAATCTCGCTTACGGCGAGGAAAACGGAGTCATATATATCAGGCAGTTTTTCGACAGCACGCTGAAAACAGAAATAAACGGGGAACAGATAACTCTAACTCAGAGAACGGACTTCCCTCTCAGCGGAGCGATAAAGCTTGAAGCCGACCGCGACTGCCGGATCGCGGTGAGGATCCCCGGGTGGACTTCAGAATATCAAAGCGAAAAATCCGGCGACGGATATATGTATCTTGATCTGAAAAAGGACAGTCCTATAGAATTAGATCTGAAACCGGAGTTTTACTTTGTGAACAGCGATCCGAGAGTCACGGAAAATCTCGGCAAAGCGGCGCTGATGAGAGGACCAGTCGTATACTGCCTGGAGGGGATCGACAACGGAGGCGATCTCGACGGAGTGCTGGTCGACACGGCTTCACCGGTAAAAACTTCAAGCCTGACGGTTTCCCTTCCCGCGGCGGTCTGCGAAGGGGAAAGGGTCCTGCCGGGAAAGGATCTATATGAAAGACTGGATCAAAAAAAGACAAAAAAAGCCAAACTGACCTTCATCCCCTATCACGCCTTCGCCAACAGAGGCGAGACTGCGATGAGAGTCTGGGTCGATACGGTAAGATAAGAATATAAAAAGACGGTCAGCCGTTTTCCGCAAAACGCGGAGGCGGCTGACTTTTTTTATTCTTTTTCTTCCCGGTCTTCCGGTTCTTCGACTACGTCGCCGCACTTTTCGAGAAGCGCCGAGTGAAGCTTTTTGTCAAAGAGGATCGGTCTGCCCGGGTCTATGAGCATAAGGATCGACCTTGCGCGGTCGGGGCGGGACTCTTTAAGAAAAACGGACGCGAGTTCGAGGCTGACCGCGGATCTCAGTGCGGGAGCACGGTGCTTTTCGAGAAGAGCGCCGAGTTTTTCGGCGGCGTCTTCGCCTTTGGAAAGCCTCGCCGCCTCTCTTCTGACCTTTATCAGAACAAACAGATAACCGAAGACGGCAAAGAGATAAAACGCCGAGAGAGCGAGAGTGACGCCGAGATAGACCATCCATCTGTAGCTCTCGATGATCTCCCCCTCGGCGATCCCGACGGCGCAGAGAAAGGCAAAGAGAGCAAAAAGGACGAAAACGGCAAGCACGATCGATGCTCTTTTGAAATTCATCCTTATCCCTCCCTCCGGTTTGTATGTTTTTATTATAGTGCCCGGAGCTGATATTGTCAACAAAAAAATGAACCCTGAGCGTTTATAAAAACTCAGAGCTGCTAATATAAATTTAAAAAAACTTTTGCGGTGGGAAAAATGCTGACACAAACTATCATCCGTTCTCTCGGAGCCGCGGGCTTTCTTCTGTTCTCGATGAGGATAATGAAACGGTCCCTCGAAGACTGCGGCGGATCATTGATAAACAGGACTCTCGATCTCTGCACGAAAAACGACCTATCGGCGGTGCTGTTCGGGACGGCCGTGACCGCTCTCGTGCAGAGCAGCGGGGCGATAACTCTCGCGGCGGTGGGGCTGGCAGATTCGGGAAAACTCAAGCTCAGGCGAGCGATCGGAGTGATCCTCGGCGCGAACGTCGGGACCTGCATCACTCCGTGGCTGATGAGCCTGATCGGGGGTGGTAAAGACGGGATCGTTTCTTTTTTCAGCGCAGAAAACCTCGCCGCGCTGGCGGCGGTCGCGGGCGCGTTCATTTGCGCGCTGAGCCGCAGAAAAGCCGCGGGAGAGGCGCTATGCGCCTTCGGTCTCATACTCTTTTCCGTCGGGCTTCTTGCGAAGACTCTCTCTCCTCTCTCGGAAAACGAGGGCTTCAGACGGATGGCGACTTCTTTTGAAAACCCCTTTCTGGGGCTCCTGGCGGGCGCGGCGGCGACGGCGCTTCTGCAGTCTTCTGCGGCATCGGTCGGGATACTTCAGGCGGCCTGCGCGGGAGGCGGGATAAGCGCGGCGGCGGCTCTGCCGGTGATCCTCGGACAGAATATCGGGACGACCTTCACGGCGCTTTTCGCATCCGCGGGAGCATCGCTGAACGCGAAGAGGACGGCTTTCGCTCATCTTGCCGTGAACCTGATCGGAGCGGGAGTGTGTCTCGCGGGGCTTTTCGTTCTCAGGCTGACTCCCGCCGCTCAACAACTCTCGAAGCCCGCGGACGCCGCGTGGATCGCCATGTTCCACACGCGCTTCAACGTTATAAGCACCGTCGTGATGTTCCCCTTTATCGGCGCTCTCGAAAAACTGTGTCTCGGGATAGGCGAAAAAAGAGACGTCCCGAAACGGAACGCCTCTGAAAAGAAAGCCGTATGAATATTATTTTTCAAACTCGACGGCCTGGCCGGTCCTGTCTGATTCGAACGCCGCTTCCATGACTCTGAACACTCTCGCGACCTGGTCGTGTGTGATGAGCTGAGTCTCTGTGCCGTCGATGGCGGCGTGGA
>JAFTEP010000055.1 GCA_017453605.1 Clostridia bacterium | reverse complement strand
GTAATGCAGACCTTTGTCGACGCACTGTCCGTTGATGATGATGTTTATCTGATCCATGAATTCCCTGAAGAGGAATTCATCGTTTTTGAGGACCATCCTCCCCGATTCGATGCGGCTCATATCGAGGATGTCGTTTATCAAGCCAAGAAGATGCTTCGCGCTCGCGCCGATCTTCTCGAGCTGTTCGCGCGTCCTCGGAGTGAGATCGGGGTCCCTGAGCGCGATGTTGTCGAGACCGATTATCGCGTTCATCGGGGTGCGGATCTCGTGGCTCATATTGGAAAGAAAGCTCGTCTTCGCTTTGCTCGTTTCCTCGGCGAGCGCCTTTTCGACCTCGACCTGTCTCTCGCGCTCCTGCATCTTGGAATAGATCAAAAACAGCAGGAGGAGGGCCGCGGTGATCAAGGCGACCTGGATGATCGTCGCGATCAGAAAGCCGTTCTCAACAGATTCCAGAGCGCTTTCGAACAGCTTGGCGTGATCCTCGCCGGCGAGCTCGGCGGTCGCGTCGATGTGGGCGGAGGTGGACTGGCGCATCCAGACGCTCGAAGAGAAGATGATAAGCCCTAAAAGGATGATCCACGCGACGGTGGAGCGCCCGAAGCGGCTCTTTTGGTCCTTTTTCATAACGCTGTAGAAAACGATGAATCCCAGGATGCCCCAGGCGGCGAGGATGAAGTAGGACTCGGTGGCGAGCGTCTTGACGGAGGTGATGTTCGGGACGAGGAATTCAAATGCGAAGAGCACCGAAACGACAAGTCCTATGATCCCGAAGACCTCTGCGGATCTTTTCTTTTCTCTGCGGGCGGTCCTGAACGCCGCCGCGGACGTGAACGTGAAGGCGATGGTCGCGCCGACGGTGGTGACGTCGACGATCCAGCTGATCGCGGTGCGTCCGAAGAACGGCAGGATCGCGGAGACCGCGAGGATCGCGAGGATCGCGCCGCGGGGGACGCCGTTTTTGTCGAGCTTGCCGATCGGACCGGGGATAAGAGAGTCCTCGGACATATTGTTCAGAAGGCGGCTGAGAGCGACGTAGTTTCCGATGATGCCGGTGAAGATCGCGCCGACAGCGGCAGCGCCGAGGATCACGGAGCCCCAGGTTCCGAGAGCCGAGAAGGCCGCGAAGAAAGTGGGCTGAGCTTCAACGCCCTTCCCGCCGTATTTACCGAGATTAGAAATATATTCGACCCACGAGGAGTATCCCTCGGGACGGGCGGTGACCGCCAGAAGAGAGAGCAGGGAGTACGCCGCGGCGGCGGTGACAAGCGCGGCGATCATAATGCCGAGCGAGCGCTTGAGCGGGAATTTCGCCTCGCCCGCGGAATGTGAGATCGACTCGAAGCCGACGAACGCCCAGGGAGCGAGCGCGAAGATCGTGACTGTCCCTCCGACGGCGCTGTAATCGGGCGAGAAGGAGGGCTGAACGGAATCAAGTCCGCCGTTTTTGATCGCCGCGGCGGCAAAGCAGACGACGACTCCGAAAAACAGGAAAAACGCCATCAGGATCTGCGTCCGGGAGGCGAGAGTCCTTCTGAGACAGACGACGGCGCCGATGACGAGGGCGGCGATAACGATGAGGATCTCGCCGAACCAGACGTGGAAGCCCGCGATCTCGTAATCGAAGCCGAACTGGAACGTGCTTCCGAGAAGGGCGCGGGCGATCAGCGGGAGCGCGGTCGCATTCGCCCATATAACGGCGATATAGGTCAGGATCAGAAACCACGAGGAGATGAAGCCGTGGTCGAAGCCGAAGCACTTTTTCGTGTAGGTGTAGGCTCCGCCTCCGTCCGGATAGACGTTTATGAGATAGTGATAGTTTTTGGCGATGATAAACATGACGAGGGCGCCGAGAACGATGCCGAGGACCGTTCCGACGGGTCCGGCAAGGGGCAGAAATGTCGTTCCGGGCATAACGAACGAGCCCCAGCCGACGCTGCAGCCGAATGCCAGCGCCCACGCGCCGAGAGTCGATAGATACGCTCGTCCAGCGGTCTTTGTCTGACTCTTATTCATTGTCTGTCCTTCCTTTTGATGAAAACTGACCTGAAAATTTACTGGTTAGACTTTTCGTACTCGCCGATCCCTTCGCAGGCCTTGCGGTAGAGCGCGTCGATATCCTTCAGCCTTGCGGCGACTTCTTCGTCCGTCATCGTCCGGGGATTACCGGGGCGGAACTCGTCGCAGACCTGAGAAGCGAGCCCCGCGAGTTTTACAAGACCGAGGTTCGAGCACACGCCCTTGAGCGCGTGAGCGTTCTCAAAGATACTCGACGCGTCCATGGCGCGTCCCGCCTCCGAGAGAGACGAAAAGAGAGTGTTCGTTGGGAGTCTGCGGATATGCTTGTCGATCAGCTTGTCGACGCGCAGGATCCTGAGCGCCTGGGAATAGTCGCCGTCGATGGCGCAGTAAAGTTCGGATAAAGTCATTTTGCGTTCCTTTCAGTGTTCATTTCTTTTATGATAAGGTCTTCAAATTCCGCGGCCGGGAGCGGACGCGAGAAATAGTAGCCCTGAACGAACTCGCAGCCCGCTTCTCTCAAGATTTTCAGCTGACCATCGGTCTCGACGCCCTCGGTGACGACCGGGATCCCGAGATATCGGGCGAGATCGAGGATGAGTTTCACCAGACGTCTGTCCGTGTCGCTGTTTTCGAGGTTCCTGACGAACTTCATATCCATTTTCAATACGTCGACCGGCATAGACGAAAGGGTGTTCAGCGAGGAATAGCCCGAACCGAAATCGTCCATCTCGATCTCGAAGCCAATTGTCCTTAAGCGTCCCACGACGTCGAGGAGCTGTCCGGCGTTGTCGGTGTACGCCGATTCGGTGACTTCGAGCTTCACTTCCCTGTAGTCGAGCCCGTTGTCCAGAACGAGCTTTTTCAATCTGTCGACCAGCGTCGTGTCTACGACGTCCGCTCTCGAAATGTTGACAGAGACCGGGAGGGAGACGCCGAACTTCTTTTTCCATTCGGCGATCTGTGCCGCCGCCTCGCGCCAGACGAAATTGTCGACGAGCCTGATGAGGCCGTTCCCCTCGAACAGCGGGACGAATTCCCCGGGCGAGATCATCCCCAGCTCCGGGTGCTTCCAGCGGATCAGCGCCTCGGCGCTCGACAGGCGCGGAGGATCGCACTGTATGTTGTATTTCGGCTGATAGAAAACCGTAAACTGCTTTTCTTCGACCGCGGCGCGAAGATCGTTTAAAAGCCTCTGGTTTTTCAGCTCCATCCGGCGCATATTTTCGTCGTAGATCATCAGCGGTCTCTTGTAGTCGCCCCTCGCCATCCCGCAGGCGGCGTGGGCGTGATCGAACATCGTCACCGGATCCGCGCCCTCGACCCATTCCTTGACGCCCATCCTGAGACGGACCCTGACGTTCGGGGAGAGGTCGTCGACCTTGTTCTGCAGGCGGTCCAGAAGCGCTTGATAATCGTCCTGATGCACGCAGTATATATCGAATCTGTCCGCTCCGTAGCGGCAGGCGATCCCGTCGGTCTCGGACAAAAACGCCCTGATCTCGCCGCCTATGAGCGCGAGCACGCTGTTGCCGAAGTCCCTGCCGTTGAGGGCGTTGACCGAATGGAACTGCTCGATGTCCAGAACGATCGCGTCGAGGTGCATATCGGGGTGATAGGTGAAAAGGCTGGAGGCGTATTCCAGAAAGAAGCTGCGCGTGTAGAGTGTGGTAAGCTTGTCGCGCTCAGCCGACGAAATGAGCCTGCGCCCCTCGCTGAGCTCGATTATGCGTCCGGCTCTGGCGAGGATGACCTCGTGAAGATCGAACGGCTTGGTGATGAAATCAGCCGCCCCGAGCTGCAGAGCCTTGAGCTCCGCGGATTTCTCGGCGGTCAGAACGATGACCGGGATGCTCTTCAACTCGTCGTCGGCGTTCATCTTTTCGAGCACCTCGAAGCCGTCCATATTCGGCATGAAGATGTCGAGCATCACCAGCGACAGACTGTCGGCGTTCTCCCTGATCTTTTCGAGGGCTTCGACGCCGTCGCAGGCGTATATGACTTCGTAGTTCTCCTCCAGCGTCACGCCGAGGACGTCGCGGTTTATCTCCTGATCGTCGACGACGAGCACTTTCTGAGGCTTCTGGATCTGTTTCGATCTTATCATTTCTGTCGCGGGCTCCTTTTTATTTTGCGCTCAGCACTTTTCTGAGCGCCGAATAGAGCTTATCCGCATCCGCCGGCTTCGCGAGGTGGATGTTCATCCCGGCGTTCAGCGATTCCCTGATGTCGCTTTCAAAAGCGTTTGCGGTCAGCGCGATGATCGGGATCGTCTTCGCGTCCGCGCGATCCGACTTTCTGATCTCTCTTGTCGCGCTCAGACCGTCCATTTCCGGCATCCTGAGATCCATGAGGATCGCGTCGTAATATCCCGGTTCGTTTTTAGAAAACATCTCAACGGCGATCCTGCCGTTTTCGGCGTGTTCGGTCAGAGCGCCTTCAAGATCCAGCAGATCCGCGACGATCTCGGCGTTCTCCGGGATGTCCTCGGCGATAAGGATGCGGCGTCCTTCGAGCGAAACATCGTCGCAGGGCGCTTCCTCGCTGCGGATACGCTTGACGGGGAGAGTGACCGTGAAGGTAGAGCCGACGCCCTTTTCGCTCTGAGCGATGATCGTGCCGCCGATAAGATCGACGATGCTCTTTGTCACGGACAGACCGATACCGCTGCCGGCGCGGTTTCCGGTGACGCTCGGGTCCTCTTTCGAGAAGACGTCGAAGACCTTCGGCAGAAACTCGGGCGTAATGCCGATACCGGTGTCGCTGACCTCGAAGCGCAGAAGATCAGCGCCCTCTTCGTCCTCAAGCCCCTCGACCTTCATTGTGACGGAGCCCGGCGCGTCGGTGTACTTCGAGGCGTTGTCGAGAAGATTCATTATGACCTGACTCAGGCGCATTTCGTCGCCGGAATACTTTCCGCGAGCCTTTTCGTCGACCGTGCAGGAATACTCGAGACCCTTCTCCCTGCAGAGCGTCTCCGCGATCGCGTTGAGCTGCCAGACGGCGTCGTCGAGCAAAAACTCCTCGTCTTTCAGCATAAATTCTCCGGTGTCGATGCTGTTGAGGTCGAGGATGTTGTTGATGAGGCTCAAAAGATGGTTCGCGCTCGCGCCGATCTTCTCAAGACGGCCCTTGGTCTGAGAGCTTATGCCGGGATCAGACATCGCCATGGTGTTGAGCCCCAGGATGACGTTCATCGGGGTGCGCATCTCATGGCTGACGCCGGAGAGAAATTCGGTCTTGGCGCGGCTGGTCTCCTCGGTCGCCATGAGTCTGGCTTCGAGTTCCTTGTTCAATGAAATGCGCTCGGTGATCCGTTCGAGGAGGCGATACATGACGTAGACGAATATACTTCCTCCGAACAGGATGCCGGAGACGATGAGGTCGGGCTTTCCGAAGATGCCGACGGCAAGATATCCGAGAAGGAACATCACAAGAAGCACGATCGGGATATAAAGGATCTTGTTCTCGGTCTCCCAGCCCTTCCCCGCGGAGACCTTGCGCGCGAAGCGGACGAATCCCCATATATTGAAGACCATCAGAGCGCTTCCGAAATATATCATAGCATAGATCAGATACGTCATTTTTTCAACCCTCCCGTCGGTTACGTCTGTTGAGAGCGGACAAGTTCAGGCACGGAGCCGTTTTGAGGCAAAAACTTCAAAAATCTTCCGTTTTTTGCTTTTCGGCGCTATCGGAGCCGAACGTTCCCCAAAATACCATTATGTATAGTTATTTTATCATTTTCACGCCTCTAAGTCAACGAAAAAAACCGAAGATTTTCTTAAAAAACTAAAAAAATGAAGTATCAGCCCGAAAATCGGAAGCGTGAGCGTCGCGAATAAAGAAAAACCGGCGCACGGGCGTTTGATTTTGCGCGCCGACGGGCAGAATAACAAGAAAACGGCGGTGATAATATGGCGGGGATGATGACAAGGCTTGTATTCATATACTTTTTCACGCTGATCTCGGCGAGGCTGATGGGCAAAAGGCAGATCGGGGAACTGCAGCTTTCGGAGCTCGTGAGCGCTTTCTTTTTATCGGAGATCGCGACCGTGTGCGTGACAGACGCCGATATGCCCGTTTTGGGCGCCGCGTTCAGCGTGCTGACAGTCGTGACGCTCGAAATAATCATAAGCTTTTTAAGCGCGAAGTCGGTGATCTTCAAGCGCCTGTTCGACGAGAAGCCGAGTTTTCTTATTAGGCGGGGAAAGCCCGTACAGAAGGAGCTTGAAAGAAACCGCGTGACGCTCGGAGAGCTGATGGCGGTGATCAGGCAGAACGGGATCGGGGACGTCACGCAGGTGGAGAGCGCCGTTCTCGAATCGAACGGGAAGATCAGCGTCTTGCTGAAGGACGAATTCTGCGCCGCGACGTCAAACGACCTGAATCTGAAGCCCGACAGGCGCGGCATGAGCCACGCGCTGATAAGCGACGGGAACGTGGACGCCGAAACGCTGAAGCTTTTAGGAAAGAGCAGAAAGTGGCTCGAAAAAGAACTGAAAAGCCGCGGTTTCGGGAAGCCGGAGGAAATGTTTCTCGTGACGCTCGACGACGGCGGGAAGCTGTTCGCGGTCAAAAAGGAGAAAAAGTGAGGGCGTTCGTTGTCGCACTTGCGGTGCTGATCGCCGTAATAACCGCGTCGTTCCGGCTGTCGGCGAAAACGAGAGAAGTCTGCGAAAGGATGGACGAAACGGCGTCGCGCGTATTGGGCGATCCCGAGGCGGCGGCTGAGCTGAGAAAGATCTGGGACAAAGAAAAACATCTTGTGCGGATCGGGGTGAAAAGATCTCTCGCGGACAGAGTGGAAGAGGCGCTCGACGAGATCGACGCCGCGAAGGACGCCGACGCGCTCCGCCTCGCCGTAGTCAGACTGAGGGAGGCGCTAAAACAACTTAGTTAATGCGGAAATGTTGCAATAATGCGGAGTTCGGTTTTAGTCTTCGCTTTGGCTCAGACGAGGGAGACGGAATGTAATTGGGTGGCGGTGTCCCCTCATCAGTCTGCGCGAAAAATCCTCTCGGTCGCTTCGCGT
>JAFTEP010000054.1 GCA_017453605.1 Clostridia bacterium | reverse complement strand
TCCGGTTGGACCATCGAAGACGCGAAACTCTACACCAGAGTTAACGGTTCTCAGTCCGAAGTTACCCTTCCCGCCATCGTGAAGGGCAACACCGTCACCGTTACCGTCGCTGCCGACGGCACCGTCACCGTTACTGCCTGAGTTTAAAGCTCACACGGAACAACTGACCTAACATTCTAACTTTTTCGGTAGCCGTGCAACCGGGAAACGCACGGGATACCGGCTTTTCGCTCGAGGGCGAAAAGAAGGGCTCTGCCACGCATGCAGGGCGGAGCCCTGATTTTTGCCCGCGAACGCGGGGTTTTCCTGCATTCGGAAATCCTTCCGAAAACGCGGGGAAGCCTTATACTGCTTTTTAAGGGATTTTCTTTTTTGGCATTTACTGAGCATTTTCAGAGGTAGGATCATGACCCAAAGGCTGAAAAACAAACTGAAAAGCCGGAGCGGGATGTCGCGGCTCGTCGCCATTCTGCTCGTCGCCGTCGCCGTGATCGCCGTTATCGTCATCGGCATACCGGTAGTCAGATACTACAACGAGGAATCTCAGAAAATAGGCTGCAACACCGCGCTCGACACCGCCTACAGGCAGTACGTAGACCATTACCTTGCCAACGGGAACAAGCTCGACAGGGACGAGACCAAGGAAGTCATCACCTTCGTGATGAACGGCTGGGACGATCTGTGTCCCGGCGGAGGGAACGTCTACATCGTCGCCGACGACGAAAAGGAAGAAGGAATGTTCCGGCTCGTCTGCGGTCTCCACGGAAAGGACGAGAAGGAGCGCACGAGGCTCAACGCCGGTTACGTTCTCGACACCCTCAGAGAGCTGCTCGCCGAGAAACAGAAAAACGGGGAAAAATATCCCGAGAGCATCACTATGACTCTCAACGGCAAGAAGCTTGAATGTCTTCTGACCGACGAACCCACCGGTATCAGGCGCGGAACGTCGACCACCGGAGGGCTTGAGGGCACGGTCGCCTACTATTCGATCGTGGGACACAGCGATTTCGGCAAGGACTCCGGAATGGAGGAAGGCGGGATCTGGTACCTCTCGTTCGCCGATGAAAACTACTGCGCCGAATGGAAGTTCGCCCAATCGTGGAGCGGAGACAGCTGGAAATAATGCGGAATGCGGAATGCGGAATGCGGAATTATCGCATTGATTTGCAACGTTGATTCTCTTTTGAGAGCGAGTTAATGCGGAATGCGAATCATTTGATGAGAGTGTATCAAAATTGAGTAATGCGAAAGAGAATGCCGTTCTTGAAAAAAGCAAGGCGTTTGCTTTGAGGATCATTAAACTATACAGGTATTTATGCGAGGAAAAACACGAATTTGTGTTATCGAAACAGGTTTTAAGATGCGGAACAAGTATCGGAGCAAATATCCGTGAAGCTCAAAGAGGACAAAGCAGACCTGATTTTTATTCAAAACTGAATATCGCCTTAAAGGAGGCGGACGAAACCGCCTACTGGCTTGAGCTTTTGGCAGAAAGCGAATATATTGACGACTCAGCTTATAAAAGCGTTTACTCAGACTGCGAAGAGATCATCAAAATCTTGACCTCTATCACCAAAACACAATGAATTTTAACGATCCCTGCTGAATGATTTCCAACTCCGAACTCCGAACTCCGAACTCCGAACTATCTACGAATTGGAGAATCAGTTTATGTCGATATACGACAGCACGGAGATATTTATCTTTTTCACGGTGCTTGCGGCTTTCGCCGGGTGCGCGTTCGGATCGTTTCTGAACTGCGCGGCATGGCGGATCGCAAGGGGCGAATCCTTCATCAAGGGAAAGAGCCGCTGTCCGTCCTGCTCGCACGAGCTGGGGTTTTTTGATCTCATCCCGGTCTTGAGCTGGATCTTTCTCGGCGGCAAATGCCGCTACTGCAAGGCGAAGGTCTCTTTCAGATATCCGCTGACGGAGCTGTTCTTCGGCGCTGTCACGGTGATATGTCTTCTGAGATTCGATCTGACCGTCAGAGCCGCGGCGAGCTTCGTTTTCTTATGCTGTTTGTTCTGTCTCTCGCTGACGGATCTCGACTCGCAGATAATCCCCGACGGGTGCATAATCATTTCAGCCGCGGTGTGGCTTGTATACCTCCCCTTCTCAGGTCTGGGCTGGGGCGAGATCGGCCTGTGCGTGCTGGCGGGGATCGTGTTCGGCGGCGGACTGCTTTTGATCTCGCTCATAATGGACAAGGTCCTCAAAAGAGAGTCGATGGGCGGCGGAGACATCAAGCTGTTCTTCGTGACGGGGCTCTGGCTGGGTTTCGTGAAAACTTTGTTTGCCGTCATCCTCTCGTGCTTTGTCGGACTTCTGGCCGCGTTCATCAGAAGGAAAATAAACAAAGACGCGGACAGACAGTTCCCGTTCGGACCGTCGATCGCTTTCTCCGCGGCCGTGATGCTCTTCTGGGGCGACCTTATCGCAGGATGGTATATGGGGCTTCTCGGGCTTTAGTCTCCCCCGCCCCGTAAAAATAAATTTTCAGATTGGTGACATGGTGACAGTATGGCAAAGAATTATTTGGGAATCGACATCGGCTACGACCGCCTGAAGCTCGCGCTCGTGAACGGACGGACAGTCAAGAAGACGGCGAGCGTTCAGATGCCAACGAACCTCATCAAAGACGGACGCGTCGTCTCCGTCGAAACGATGGGCGAGCTCATCCGCAAGAGCATGAAGGACAACGGGATCCATGCTAACTACGCGGCTCTCGCACTGCCCAACGAGGCGGTCTTCGTGAGAACGCTGACCGTCCCGCAGATGACCGCGGATCAGCTCAGCTACAACGTCTCCTACGAATTCAAGGACTACATCAGCGACGAGCTGAAGAACTACGTCTTCGACTACGCGATGATCTCGACTCCGGAGCAGCTCAGAAACCAGCCCGCGAGGACCGACGAGAACGGAGCTCCGCTCCCGCCGATGATGGACGTTCTGGCGGTCGCGGCGCCGGGTTCGCTGATCGACGACTCGAGAGCGATCCTGAGAAAAGCGGGTCTGAGAATGAAGAAAGCGGCTCCGGCGGTCTGCAGCTACATCGCGCTCATCCGCGCCCTGAACGGCGGGATGTACCGCGAATACTGCATCCTCGACCTCGGCTACAACGCGATCAGGATGTATATGTTCGCCGGCGAGGCGCACACCGCGACGCGCGTTCTCGAGATCGGACTTTCCGGGATCGACAACGTCATCGCCGACGCATACAACGTGGACGTGCACCTCGCGCACACCTATCTTCTCACCAACAACGACGGATGCCAGAACAAGGACTTCTGCGTCAACGCGTTCAGCAACATCTCCGTCGAGCTGATGAGGGCGATGAACTTCTACCGCTTCAACAACCCGGACAGCCAGCTCAACGACGTCTGGCTCTGCGGCGGCGGAGCGGTCATCCCGGCACTGAGGAACGCGATCGCTCAGGCGCTCGATATGAACATCCACGACGCCTCCGAGCTCATCTACAAAGGCAACGAGATACCGAACTGCCACAGCTTCGTGCAGGCGATAGGTATCGCACAGTACTGAAGGAGGTCCACCGATGAATCTTTCATTGACAAAAAAGACGACGGGAGGCAGGATCTCGCTCCCGACGAAAAGATCTATAAATCTGGCGCTGTCGGGTCAGAAAAAAACGAATTTCGCGCTCGCGATCCCGCTTGCGATCCTCGTCATCGTCGCCGCCGTGCTGTTCAGCAAGTTCGCGGTTATCGACAGGCTGAACGCGATGTACGAAGCGGAAAGCGAAGCCGCCAGATCGCGCCGTCTGCTCGACAAGGGCTATGAGCAGATCGACAGCTACGGAGAACTGACCGAGACCTACGCGCACTACACCTACAACGGGATGACAGACGCCGAGAAAAAGCGCATCAACCGCGTCGAGGTCATCAACATGGTCGAAAGAGTCGTCTATCAGAAGGCCGACGTCGACGGCTTCAACATCAACGGCAACAAGCTGGTCCTGAAGATCAGGGACAAGGACCTGAGAGGAGCAAACGCGATCGTGCAGGAGCTCCGCAAGGAGGAAATGGTCGAGTTCTGCGCCGTCACCGAGGTCAAGACCTGGGACCATCTCAGTTCGCTGATATATTTCGATGAAGACGAAGAGTTCATAGTTGCAAGCATCACCGTTCTGCTCAACGGCTCACTGGAGGTGGATTACGACCAATGAAAATTTTAAGCCGCGATTTCACAACTAAAGAAAAGGTCCTCATCGGGATCCTTCTTGTAATCATCCTCGCGTTTTTGTACTATCAGTTCGTCGATCAGCCGATCACCAACGCGATCGAAAAAGCCAACAACGAAAAAGCCAACAACGAGATCGAACTCGAAAGCGTCAACATCAAGATCGCTCAGCTTGAAAAAATGAAAAAGGAGATCGACAGGATCAAGGCCGAGGGAACGATCTCGCCGATGCCGAGCTACAACAACAGCAAGGCGGTCAACGATCTTCTGAACGACGTTATCGGCGACTACAGCTACTCCATCACCTTCGCAAACCTGACCCGCGACGGCAATCTGGTGCGCAGAGAGTTCTCTCTCGAGTTCGCTCCCCCGGATTTCAGCGCGATGGTCGAAGTGCTGACCGCCCTCGAAAAGAGCGAATTCCGCTGTCTGATCGACGGGATCGACTTCACGAGGATCCGCTACATGAACGCCGAGAGGAACGGCTACGCATACAACTACCAGGCGAAGACGACCGCCACCTTCTATGAGACGATGGTCGGCGGAACTCCCGATTCCGGTCTGCCCGAGGTAAAACCCGAGGGATAAAAACTTCATCTTTGCGGAGAATAGGAGTTTTTCAATCAATACGGCTGCTC
>JAFTEP010000053.1 GCA_017453605.1 Clostridia bacterium | reverse complement strand
CCCTGGGGGAAGCTGTCAGCGGAGCTGACTGATGAGGGGTCCCCATAGCCCTTATTCGATCGATAACCCTCGTCTGAGCCAAAGCGAAGACGAAAATATGGCGCCGGAATAACGCAATAATTGCGCATTCCGGATTATCCCCCGTTCACGGGTTCAAAGGGCGGGATTTCACCCCGCAAAACAAAGTTTTGCGGGGACCCCGTGCCCTTTGCGGATTCCAAAGGCGGAGCCTTTGGCGGAGTCAAGAGGCGGAGCCTCTTGGAGAGGCGAGCGCCGCAACGGCGGCGATCCCGGCGGCGGCGGCGCCGATCTCTTCGGGGGTGTTCAGCGCGCCGAAGCTGATGCGCAGGGTGCCGTCGGCGACCGCGCGCGGCAGTCCGAACGCTTTGAGCACCGGGCTGACTCCGAGCTTCGACGAACAGGCGCTCCCCGCGGAGAGCATAACGCCGCGGTCGGAGAGCATCCTAAGCGCGACTTCGCTTTTAAGTCCCGGGATCGAAACGCTGAGAACGTGCGGCGAAAAGCGTTCCGGCTCGTTGAAGATCACGCCGTGAGGCGCGAGGAGAGCTTTCATCTGCTCTCTGAGCGAAAAAACGCGCTCGCGTTCCGCGTCGAGGTTCGGGAGGGCCCATGAGACCGCGGCGGCAAAAGCCGCGATCCCGACGGTGTTCTCGGTGCCGCTGCGAAGCCCTTTTTCCTGCCCGCCTCCGAAGACGACGGGCTTCAGGTGCAGACCCGCGCGGCAGATCAGCGCGCCCGCGCCCTTGACTCCACCGATCTTGTGGGCGCTGACGGACACGGCATCGACGCCGAGAGACAGAAGTGTGAATCGCTCGCGGCAGAAGCTCTGGACGCAGTCGGAATGTATGAAGCAGTCGGGGTTATAGGTCCTGACTATACGCGCGGCCTCGGCGACGTCGTAGATCGCGCCGGTCTCGTTGTTGACGTGCATCACGCTCATGAGCGCCGTGTCGCCCTTTTCGGCTTCTGCTCTCAGCGCGTCGAGGTCGAGCCTGCCGCCGCGCGTGGGGATACAAAAGACCTTCCAGCCGCGCCGTTCGAGTTCCTTGGCGTTCATTTCGACGGCGGGATGCTCGCTGTCTGAAATGATGACGGTCCTGCCCCGGCGCGATACTCCGCCGAGCAGGGCGAGAGCGTCAGCCTCGGTACCGCCGGACGTGAAGATCACGCCGTCTGACGGCGCCCCGGCGGCGGATGCGATCATTTTTCGCGCCTCTTCCACGCGGCGTCGCGCGTCTGTTCCCGCGGCGTGCGCGCTCGAGGGGTTGGCGAAGAGCTCCATCGCCTCGTTCGTGGCGGCTTTTGCCGCTTCGCAGACGGGAGAGGTCGCGGCGTTGTCAAGATAGATCAGTTTTTTCACTCCCTCAGGTCCACGAAACGATCTGGCTCGCCGCTTCGCGGTCGGTGACGACGGTCACGTTCGGGTGGAGCTGGAGGATCGACGCCGGCACCTGCGGAACGATGCCGCCCTCGAAAGCCTCTCTGAGCGCGGTCGATTTGTTCCTGCCCGAGACGACCATGAGGATGCTCTTCGCGCGCATTATCGTGCCGATGCCCATGCTCAGCGCCTTTCTCGGCACCTGGTCGGCGCTCTCGAAGAAGCGCGAATTGTCCTTGACGGTGTTCGCGGTGAGGTTGACGACGTGGGTCGGATAGATGAAGCTGTCGGAGGGCTCGTTGAAGCCGATATGTCCGTTCGAGCCGATGCCGAGCACCTGCAGATCGACCGGCTCGATCGAAGCCTCGTACTGCTTGCAGGCGGCCTCCGGATCCGGAGCGCTCCCGTCGGGAAGATGGACGTTTTCTTTTTTGATGTTGACCCGCGAGAAGAGCTTGTCGAACATAAAGTAGTAGTAGCTCTGGCAGTCCTCGCGCGAGATCGGATAGTACTCGTCGAGGTTGAAGGTCCTGACCTTGTCGAAGTCGAGCACTCCCGCCTCGTACATCCCGACGAGCTCCTGATAGAGCCCGACCGGGGTGGAGCCGGTGGCGAGCCCGAGCACAAAGTCGTTCTTCTGCTGCATCGCGCCGCCCACGATCGCCGCCGCCTTGCGGCTCATCGCGTAGTAGTCCTCGCAGACCCAGAACCTTATCCCGGGAAGCAGAGGATTTGTCAGAAGTTCATTTTTCATAAACCGTCATCCCTTTCACGATGGTTTTTAATACGTTTAAATTTTCGTCCAGCAGGACCATGTCGCTGTCGTATCCGCGCTCGATGCGCCCGACGGATCTTTCGTCTATCGACCTCGCCGGGTTCTCCGACGCGGCTTTTGCCGCCTCGGGAAGCGAAGCCGAAGTGTTTGAGAGAAAATTTTTCAGGGCAAGATCCATCGTCAGGACGCTCCCGCAGATCGTGCCGTTATCAAGGCGGCATTCGATCCCTTTTTTGTGCGAGATCTCGCCGCCGAGCATATATTCGCCGTCCGGCATCCCGCCGGGTCTGATGCAGTCGGTGATGAGACAGAGTTTTTCGCCCTTCATGCGCCGCACGAGTTCGAAAAGGGTCTTGTCGACGTGGAAGCCGTCGCAGATAAGCTCGGCGTAGGCGTCCGAGGTGAGAGCGGCGCCGACCGCTCCCGGCTCTCTGTGTCCGAGCGGGCTCATGGCGTTGAAAAGATGCGTGAAATGGTCCGCGCCCGCCTCGAGCGCGCGCCGCGCTTCGAGAGCGGTGCAGGCGGTGTGTCCGACCGAGAGCCGGACGCGGGTATTCTTTCTGACGCTTCTCACGAAGTCTTCGGCGCCCTCAAGCTCCGGCGCGAAGGTCAGAAGGCGGATGATATCGCCGTATTTACCCAAAAATTCACTGTCGAAGGGGATGATGCCGTTCTCGTCCTGGGCGCCCTTCTTGGCGCGGCTGATAAACGGACCCTCGGAGTTGACGCCGATGATCCTCGCGCCGCCCGTGTCCTTTCCGACAAGCGGCGAAAGCGTGTCGAAAGCCGCAAACATCCTCTTTTTCGGGGCGGTCATCACCGTCGGCAGAAACGAGGTCACGCCGTAAGAGGCGAGAGCGCGGGCGATCTTTATCGCCTCGTTTTCGCCGTCGAACGTGAAATCGCATCCGAGAAAGCCGTGGATGTGAACGTCCACGAAGCCCGGGAGCAAAAACGCTCCGCGGGCGTCGGTGACTTTTTCAAAGTCGCCCTCCGGCAGGCGGGAGGCGACTTCTTCGATCGTTTTGCCGTAGATCACGCAGGCGCCGTCGAGAACTCTGTCCGGCAGGACCGCGCGCGCGTTTTTTATAAGTTTCATCACAGTCAGGCGACCTTCCGGAGTTTGATGATCTTCATGCTGTTGATGAGCCACGCGGAGTCCTCGTCGGCGTTGAGAGAGGGACCGTCGAGCACGAGATAACCGTCGCGGTAGGTGAGGCTCGTCGCGGCTCTCACCATCGAGACCTTGTCGCCGCTGATCGAATAATTGTCCTTGTTGCCCATTTCGGCGAAGCCGCCGGAAACGTTCCCGCCGTTTAACTGAGCGGCGAAATCCTCGTCGGACGTGCTGTCGATCTGAGCGACGGTGTTCTCCACGAATTGATCGCAGTATTCGCTCCAGGTCATTCCCATCGCGTCGAGAGCGCTTTTGAGATCGTCTTCGCTGACGCCGATATACTGCGCGCCCTCGGAAACGCCCACTTCAGCAAGACCGGAGAACACGACCTCGTAGAAATCCTTCAGGGCTTCTCGGTAAACGGAGATCTCGAGCAGAAGATCGACTGTGCCGTCCGCGTAGAATCTGTAGCGGTATGCGCCGCATACGTCCGCGATGAATCCGGAAACGTCGTCGCGATCTATGAGACCTTCGATCGTGCCGAAGAACGAATCGGAGGCGAGGTACTCCCACGCCTTATCCTTGTCTACGTCCGAGGCGCTGACCGCGAACTGCCAGTCGCCCGCGACAGAGGTGTTGGTGAGCGCTCCCGCAACGGGTCCGGGATCTTCCTCGGAGGTCTCCTGAACAGGCTCGGGACTGTCCGCCAGACGGTAGACCGAAGCGGCTTTTTTCAGAGTGAGGTCCTTGATAACCTTCATCAGCGCCGGCGTGCCGCCGGTCCTGGCGGAGATCTCCGAAAGCCTGAGCACGGAGTCCCCGTACCTGAACGTCGTCCGGGATCCTTTGCCCGAGACGACGACCGCGTCGCCCTCGACGGTATATCTTTCTTCGTCGGAGGCGACGGCGATGCCGTTGGAATGGTAGGCGCAGCCGAAGCTCTCGGCTAAGATCCGGTCGGAGGTCGCTTCGAGCTGCGCGCGATTGCTCTCATTCGTGTCTGAGCACAGTTCCTTCCAGGTCTTGCCTGTCTGATCGAGGTTTTCTCTGAGCTGATCGACGCTTTCGCCGTAGAGCTGGGCGACCTGTTCGAGGTTCATAGAGCCGAGTTTGGAAAAGGTTGCGTCATAGATCCGGATCATACCGTTCCGGAAGGCGGAGACGTCGACGAGCATCATGACCGAGCCGTCATCCGAAAATCTCATGTGACAGCCCTTGAACATCCCTTGCAGGATCCCGGAGAACTCATCGGCGCTCAACAACTCTTTGAGGCCGTACGGAATATTGCCGCCAAGCATATCCCACAGCTCATCCTTGCTGACTCCGGAGAAATCCACATCGAACTCCCAGTCGCCGATGAAAAGCGCGGGGTCGAGATCCGCGGGCTTGTCGTCGGTCTTCGGCTGTTCCTCCGTGGTCGCGGGACCCTCGCCGGTCGCGGCTTCGGAAGTCTTCCCGGCGGTATCTTCGCCGGAGCCTGTGGTTTTTTGTACTTCTTCTGTCTTGTCGTTCTTTGAAGACGTCTTGTCGCCGTCATCGTCGTCCTTGGGCTTGCCGAGGACAAACCAGAGCACCGCGCCGATGATCGCGAGGACCAGGACAGCGGCGACGATCCAGACGACCGGGCTCTTCTTCTTTTTCGGAGGATCCTGGGGCGCCTGAGGCGCGCAGCCGTACTGCGGCTGCTGAGGCGCGGCGTTATAGCCGTACTGCGGTTGCTGAGGAGCGGCGTATTGCGGCTGTTGAGGAGCCTGAGGCTGCTGAGGCGGCGCGTACTGAGGCTGAGCGGGCTGCTGAGGCTGCTGAGCGTTGAAATACGCGTTTTGTACCGCGGGATCGTTCAGCACCGTGGTGGGCTGAGGATCCGGGGCGTACTGGGGCTGAGCGGGCTTTTGAACGTCGGAAGGCGCAAATTCTCCCGATCCGCAGTTAGTGCAGAAGTTCGCGTTCGGCTCGTTGGGCGAGCCGCATTTTGCGCAGATCTTCTTGTCCATCGGTTCTCTCCGTAAAATAAATATTTTTCTGTCGGCGTTCTTGCGTGCCGGTATGATACCACGGATAAATTATACCACAAAATCGCCGCTCTGACAAGTTTTTTTCCTTCTTTGTGATATATTGTGAGTTTTTCGCCGCGCGGCTAAGGTTTTCGGGGCAAAAATATCCCGCCGGCGCTTACGCGCCGGCGGGGAAAAAGCTTTTTTCGACGGTCGGTTTTACGTCTTCACAGCTCGATGCCGGAGAGAGTCTTTTTGAGGACCTCGGCGGAGTTGTGGAGCTTTTTCAGTTCCTCGTCCGTCATGGTGGGGGTGAGGGTGGTCTTGATCCCGCTGCCGTTGAGGACCGTCATGAGGCTGAGCGCGACGTCGGATATGCCGTATTCGCCGCAGAGCAGGGTGGAGGCGACCATGACCGTGTCGATGTTCTCGATGATGCGGCGGCACAGGTACATCACGCAGCTCGAGACGCCGTAGAACGTGGCGCCCTTGCGCTTGATGATGCTGCTTCCCGAGGTGCAGACGTAGTGCTCGATCTCGTGATAGTCGAGTTCGAGCGGGAGCGAGCTGAGAGGATTGACGGCGGCGTGGAACTCGTCGAGCGGGACGCCCGCGACCGTGACGACGCTCCAGGGGATGAAGGAGCTGTCGCCGTGCTCGCCGAGAACGTAGGCGTTGACCGTCTTAGGGTCGATCTCGAGATAGTTGGAGAGCCTCGTCCTGAGACGCGCGGTGTCGAGGATCGTTCCGGTGCCGAGCACCTTTCCCTTGGGAAGGCCCGTGATGCGCAGGAATTCGTAGGTCAGGATGTCGACCGGGTTCGAGACCATGATGTAGACCGCGTTGGGCGCGTACTTCGTGATCTGCGGAGCGACCGACTTGATGACGTTCACGTTGACCTGCGCGAGATCGAGCCTGGTCTGGCCCGGCTTTCTGCCGATGCCCGAGGAGATCACGACGATGTCGGAGCCCTTCGCGTCCTCGTAGTTGCCGGCGTAGACCTGCACGGAGCTTGAGAACGGGGAGGCCTGACTGATGTCGAGCGCCTCGCCGAGCAGTTTGTCCTTGGCGATGTCGATCATGACGATCTCGGACGCCACTCCCGTGACGGTGAGCGTGTATGCTATCGTGCTGCCGACGTTGCCGGCGCCGATTATCGAAATTTTGGTACCCATTTTATTACCTTTCAAGTCAGCTTTATTTGCCCGAGACGTACTCGTCTATAGCGGCGGCGGCGGTCTTGCCCGCGCCCATGGCGAGGATGACGGTCGCGGCGCCGGTCACGGCGTCTCCGCCCGCGAACACTCCCTCGCGGGAGGTGCGGCCCTTCTCGTCGGTGACGATGCCGCCGTGGCGGGTCGTTTCAAGTCCCTCGGTCGTGGATTTTATCAGCGGGTTCGGGGAGGTGCCGATCGCCATGATCACGCAGTCGGCCTCGATCTCGAAGTCGCTGCCCTCGATCTCGGCGACGCCCATCCTGCCCTTCGCGTCGGGCTCGGTGAAGCGCATCTTGCGGCAGACGATGCCTTTGACGAACTTCTTGTCGTCCCCGAGGATCTCGACGGGGTTGGTGAGCATATTGAACACTATGCCCTCTTCCATCGCGTGCTCGACTTCCTCGCGCCTTGCGGGGAGCTCCTTCTCGGAGCGGCGGTAGACGATGGTGACCTCGGCTCCGAGCCTTCTCGCGCACCTCGCGGCGTCCATCGCGACGTTGCCGCCGCCGACGACCGCGACCTTTTTGCCGCGGTAGACCGGGGTATGCGAGCCCTCTTTATAGGCCTTCATGAGGTTGATCCTCGTCAGAAATTCGTTTGCGGAATACACGGCCTTCAGGTTCTCGCCCGGTATGTTCATGAAGCGGGGCAGTCCGGCACCGCTGCCGATGAACACGGCCTCAAAGCCCATTTCGCCGAGAAGTTCGTCGACCGTAAAGGTCTTGCCGATCACGCTGTCGGTGCGGATCTCGACGCCGAGCGCTTTCAGGCCCTCGATCTCGCCCTTGACGATGGTCTTGGGCAGACGGAACTCGGGGATGCCGTAGACGAGCACGCCGCCCGCGACGTGGAGCGCCTCGAAAACGGTGACTTCATAGCCCTTTTTCGCGAGGTCTCCGGCGCAGGCGAGCCCGGAGGGGCCGCTGCCGACGACCGCGACGCGGTGTCCGTTGGAGGCGGGCTTTGAGGGCGCGGATTTTGAAAGAGCGTTGTGGCGGTCGGCGACGAATCTCTCGAGCCTGCCGATGCCGACGGGATCGCCCTTTATCCCTCTCACGCACTTGCACTCGCACTGGGTCTCCTGCGGGCAGACCCTGCCGCAGATCGCGGGAAGGGAGCTCTGACGCGCGATCACTTCGTATGCTCCGTCGAAATCGCTCTCGGCGACCTTCGCGATGAAGCCGGGGATGTCGATCTTGACGGGACAGCCCGTGGTGCAGGGCTTGTTCTTGCAGTTGAGGCAGCGCTTAGCCTCGTCGACCGCCGTCTCTTCGGTGTATCCGAGCGCGACCTCGTCAAAATTAGCGCTGCGGACCTTCGGGTCCTGCACGGGCATTTCGTTTTTCTTCAAAGACATATTCGCCATTTTCGTGTCCTCCGCTTTACTTTGCCGCCTTGAAGAGATTGCAGGTCTTCTCCCGCTCGCCCTCTTCGAAATCGCGGTACATGGAGCCTCTCGCCATAGCCTCGTCGAAATCGACCTGATGTCCGTCGAAATCCGGGCCGTCCACGCAGGCAAACTTCGTCACGCCGCCGACCGTCAGACGGCAGCCGCCGCACATCCCGGTGCCGTCGATCATGATGGGGTTCATGCTGACGACGGTCTTTATACCGTAATTCTTCGTGAGAAGGCACACGAATTTCATCATGATGACGGGTCCTATCGCGATAACTTCGTCGTACTGTTCTCCGCTCTCGATCAGTTTTTTCAGTGCGTCGGTGACGAGGCCCTTCTCGCCGACGGAGCCGTCGTCGCTCATGAGAACGTACTTCTTGCTGACGGCGCGGAACTCGTCCTCGAGGATCACAAGATCCCTGTTTCTGAAGCCGACGATGCTGTGGACCTCACAGCCCTGACCGAAAAGCTTCTCGGCGACCGGGAGCGCGATCGCGCAGCCGACGCCTCCGCCGACCACGGCGACCTTTTTGAGGCCCTCGGTCTCGGTCGGACGTCCGAGCGGACCGACGAAATCTTCTATCGAATCCCCGGCGTCGAGCGCGTTGAGGCGGCGCGTCGTGCCGCCGACGATCTGGAAGATGATCTTGACGGCGCCGCGCTGTTTGTCGCAGCCGGCGACCGTGAGCGGGATCCTCTCGCCCTCGGCGTCGACCCTGAGTATGATAAACTGTCCCGCCTGAGCCTTCGCGGCTACCGCGGGAGCCTCGATCTCCATCTGCGTGACCGTGGGATTGAGCTCTTTTTTGGTTAAGATCCTGAACATTTTCTTCTCCTTGCGAACGCACGCCTCTTCCCGGCGAAAGCGTTTTGTTAAATAAAACACACGGGTTTGTGAATTTTAACCTTTAGTGTTCTTATTATACATTTAATGAATCGTGAAATCAATACGTTTTCAAAAATTTCAGCTTATTTTTTGCGATTCGATCGGTTTCGGACCCTGTTTTGAATGAAAAAACGCGCGTTCCGTCACAATTCCTGCCAAAACAAAGTTTTTTTCACTTTTTTCGCGGCTCCGCGACCGTCACGGGAGAGGGCGTTTCGACCCGCGCCCGGTCCTGCCCGGAAAACGACCGCCGCGGACTTTTCGGTCCGCGGCAGCAAAAATTGATAGGGTTTGAAATAATTCGGCTTATTCCGCGGGAGCGGCTTCGGCAGGAGCTTCCTCGGCGGGAGCGGCTTCCTCGGCGGGAGCTTCATCCGCAGCGGGAGCGGCTTCTTCGGCGGCGGCTTCCTCAGCGGGAGCTTCATCCTCTTCGGCGGCGCCGGCGTCTTCGGTCAGGGCGCGGATGGAGAGAGAGATCTTCCTGTTGGTGAAGTCGAGACCGATGATCTTGGCGTCGACCTCTTCGCCGATCGAGAGGACCTCGTCGGGCTTGGTGACGCGCCTGTCGGCGATCTGGGAAATGTGGATGAGTCCGTCCGCTCCGGGAACGACCTCGGCGAAGGCGCCGAAGGTGGCGAAGTTGACGATCTTGACCTTGACGACGTCGCCCTCTTTGTAATCCCTCTCGAGGATCGTCCAGGGGTTGGTCTCTTCGGTCTTGTAGCCGAGGGAGATCTTCTTGGTCTCCTTGTTGACGGCCTTGACAAAGCAGGTGACGGTGTCGCCGACGTTGACGACCTCGTTCGGATGCTTCAGATGCTTCCAGGAGAGCTCGGTGATGTGGATCATTCCGTCCACTCCGCCGAGATCGACGAACGCGCCGTAGGAAGTGAGGCTCTTGACGGTGCCGGTGTAGACCTTGCCGACCTCGATCTCATCCCAGAATTTGGCGACCTGCGCCTTCTTCTCTTCTCTGAGGACCGCTCTGACGGAGCCGACGGCTCTGCGCTTGACGGGATCGGTCTCGATGATCTTGAACTTGATCTCGGTGCCGACCAGCTCGCTCAGGGGAGAGGTCTTGGGAAGTCCGGTGAGGGAACCGGGGATGAACACGTTCTGTCCCTCCCAGCTGACGATGATGCCGCCCTTGACGGCGCTGGCGACGTTGGCGGTGATGATCTCGCCCGCTTCGAACGCCTCCTCGACCTTTTTCCAGCCGAGCTTGGAATCCACACGCTTCTTGGAGACCGCGACGGTCCCTTCCGCGTCGTTGAACTTCTGAACGAGGACGGTGATCTTGTCTCCGATCTTGAAATTCGCCTGAATGTCCTGTGCCTGTTCGTCCGAGATCTCGCTCACGGGCAGGATTCCGGTCTGTTTGATGCCGAGATCCACCTGGAGCTCGTTGGGGGTGATCCCGGTGACGACGCCGACGACTTCTTCTCCGGAATTCAGTGTTCTGAAGGACTGATCGAGCATTTCCTGAAAGCTCAGTTCCTCAGTGTTTTTGGTCTCTTCCATTTTGTTGATAACCTCCTCGATAATTCTGTCGGGCGTGGAAGCTCCGGCAGTCAGCCCCACCGTCGAAGCGGGGCGGAATTGTTTTTTTATATCCTCCGATCCTTCAAGATCGGCCGCATTGGATACAAGATATGTGGGACAGAACCTTTCGGAAACTCTGACGAGCTTCTTTGTGTTCGAGCTGTCCCTGCCGCCGATGACGAGCATCAGGTCGGCTTCCTTCGCGATCCTCTCGGCGTCCTTCTGCCTTTCTTCGGTGGCGCTGCAGATGGTGGAGTGGACCGTCAGGGATCCGAGTTTTTCCTCGGCGAGCAGCCTGCATTCGTTCCAGACGCTGACTTCCACCGTTGTCTGGGCGAGCATCGCGCAGGGACGCGTGACGTCGAAGCCTTCAAGAAAGCTCTCCAGCCCTTTCCTGTCGGCGCAGACCGTGTGGGGACAGCCCTCCATCTGACCGACGATGCCCCGGACCTCCGGGTGGGCGGCGTCGCCTATGAGGATGATGAAAAGCCCCTTCCTGCCCTCCTCGGCGACGATCCGGTGGATCTTCTTGACGTAGGGACAGGTCGCGTCGACGTATTTCAGGCCGAGAGAGTCGAGCTTGTCGTAGACGCTCCTGGGGCAGCCGTGCGCGCGGATGAAAACAAGAGAGTTTTCGGCGGGGACGCTTCCGAGATTTTCCTCCGAGATCGTCTCGACGCCGCGCTCTTTCATTTCCCGGTTGAAATCGTCGTTGTGGATGAGCTTGCCGAGAGTGAAGATGCGGCTCTCGTTCTTGTCGAGAGCGCCGAGGAGCAGGTCGACCGCCCGGCGCACGCCGAAGCAGAAGCCCGCGTGAGGGGAACGGATTATCTTCACTTTTTCGCCTCCGTCAGGTTTTCGGGGGCAAGATCGGTGACCCTTTGGAAAACCAGCTTCGAGAGCCCGAGAAAATTCTTGTCATTCCTGCCGTCGTAAAGCTCGCTCACTTTGAACGGCTCCCCGAACCTGAGCGTCAGGCGCCTGAAAGGTCTGACCCTGAAATATTTCGTACCGACGAAGACCGGAACGATCAGGGCGTCGGTCTTGGCGGCGATCATCGCGACGCCTCCGCGGACCTTCGAGTCGTTGGGGAACTCTCCGGGGCATCTGGTGCCCTGGGGGAAGATCATCATGGCGCAGCCGTTTTTCAGAGCGTCGACCGCGGCGCGGACCGCCGCGAAATCTCCGGCGCCGGAAGCGCGCTTGACGGGGATGAGCCTGAAGTTTCTGAACAGCCAGCCCAGAAAGGGTTTTTTGAAAAGGCTCTCCTTGGCGAGGGCGGTCAGTTTTCTGTCCACGGACGCGGCGATCGCGCCCGCGTCGATGAAGGAAATGTGGTTGGGACAGATGATGACCGGACCTTCCGGAAGCTTTTTCGATCCTTCCACGCGAACAAAGAAGAAAAGCTTGTTGAAAACTCTCACCAGCGCCCTTGCAGCACGGTAAAGGATCATTACGGCCTCCCGCATCCAACGTTTCCCGACGGGTCGGGGAATGGCAAATAAATTTCAACCGATCTACATTATACACCAAACATAAGTCAAAGTCAAGTGATTTTTTTGCAAAAATCGCCGTTCGGGCGTGTTTTTCAGCCGTTTTTTTCGGATAAATGAGAAATTTTTTCGACCGGGCGGACCATTGGATGTTCCCGGCGGCGAGGGAGAGGCGAAAAAAGACCCGCAAATCGCCCAAAATAACGCGCAAAACGCCGTCGGAAAACGGCGCCGCTATTGACTTTTTCTTCTGAAGAGTGTAAAATATCCACGGGCGCTGAGTCAAGGTGTCTGAACAGTCGGCAGCGCCCGCCGAAAGAAATTTTTTACGGAAAGCGGGGAGCGGCACGAGCCGCGGCAAAAACAAAAAGATGATAAAGAGCATGACGGGCTTCGGAAGGGCGAAGCAGACCTTCGGGGATTTCGAGATCGGTTTCGAGGTGAAATCGGTCAACAACAG
This sequence comes from Clostridia bacterium, assembly GCA_017453605.1. Classification (GTDB taxonomy): domain Bacteria; phylum Bacillota; class Clostridia; order Oscillospirales; family SIG627; genus SIG685. The sequence goes on along the minus strand of JAFTEP010000053.1, from coordinate 9,274 downwards.
GTTTTCGGACGTGTCGGTGAGACTGCCGAGGATCTATTCCTACATGGAAGACGGCGTGAAAAAGCTGGTCGGATCGCGCCTTTCGCGCGGCAAGACCGACGTTTTCGTGTCGATCGAGCGCATAAGCGGCACCTCTTCTCAGATCGTCAGCGACACCGCGCTGATCGCAAGCTATCTCGACGCGTTCAAAAACATCAGCGAGACCTTCTCGCTCAAAAACGACGTCACGGTGTCCACGGTCTCGAGGCTCCCGGATGTGTTCTCCAAGCGCCTCACCGAGGAGGACGAGGACGCGATGTGGGAGAACGTGAAGACCGTCGCCGTCCAGGCGCTCGACGCCTTCGACGCGATGCGCTCCGCCGAGGGCGAGGCGCTCTACCGCGACCTGTCGGCGCGGATCACGCTGATCGAAAAGATGGCGGATCACATCGCCTCGGTCTCGCCGTCGTATCTCGACGAATACAGGGCGCGGCTCGAAGCGAAGGTCAGGGAGCTTTTAGGAGACTCCTCTCTGAAGCCCGACGATTCGAGGATCCTGACAGAGGTCGCGCTGATGGCGGACAAGCTCGACACCCAGGAGGAGCTGACCCGCCTCGCCAGCCATATCTCGCAGTTCAGGAACATAATAAAGAGCGATCAGCCCGCCGGAAGAAAGCTCGACTTTCTCGTGCAGGAGATCAACCGCGAGATCAACACGACCGGCTCGAAGTGCCAGATGCTCGAGATCTCGAAGACCGTGATAGACGCAAAGGCGGAGCTCGAAAAGATCCGCGAGCAGATACAGAACGTCGAGTGAAAAACTCCCCGACCGATAAGAGGACTTGAACATGAAAATGGTGAATCTCGGTTTTTCCAACATGGTGAACGCGTCGAGAGTTGTCGCGCTCGTCAGCCCGGATTCGGCGCCCGTCAAGAGGCTCATCCAGGACGCCAAGGACTCCGGGAGAGTGATCGACGTCACCTGCGGCAGAAAGACGCGCGCGGTGATCGTGACCGACAGCTCTCACGTCATCCTCTCGGCGATCCAGCCCGAGACGATAGCGGGCAGACTGACTCTGGACGAATCCTACACGGAGGTCTACGATGACGAGTGAGACGGCAAAGAACTCCAAGCGCGCCGCGAAGAAGCTAAAGGGCTCGCTTTTGGTCCTCTCCGGCTGCGCGGGGAGCGGAAAGGGCACCGTGCTCAAGGAGCTGTTCGGTCTCTCGGACCGCTTCCGTACGACGGTCTCCCTCACCACCAGGAGCCCCAGACCCGGGGAGAAAGAGGGCGTGAGCTACTTTTTCACCGACCGGGAGGACTTCGAAAAACGGATCGCGGCGGGAGAGATGGCTGAGTACGCCGAATACTGCGGCAATCTCTACGGCACTCTCAAAAGCCAGATACAAAGGCTGACCGACGCGGGATTTATCGCCGTCCTCGAGATCGAGACGACCGGCGCGCTGCAGATCATGGAGCAGTTTCCCGACCACATCTCGGTCTTCATCGTGCCGCCGAGCTACGCCGAGCTCTCGAAGAGACTGCGCGGCAGGGGCACAGAGACCGAAGAGCAGATAAAGGGCAGGATGGGAAAGGCGAAAAAGGAAGTCGCTCTCTCCGACAGATACAAATATCTTCTCATAAATTTCGACAGTCAGGCGAAAGCCTGCGCCGAGGCGATCCTGGCGATCGCGGAAAATAAAGACCTGTCGGGGCTCGCGAGCGTGTGCCGCGACAGAGAAAAGTTCGTCAGAGATTTTCTGAGCGAGCCGGACGACGTTTAAGACGCATTATCCGGACAAAAAACAAAAAGGGAAGGCAAGATGAACTCAAGACCGCCCGTCAGACGGACGGTGACGAACGGGACGGGTCCGTCCCGCGAAAACGCCGCGCGCCGGAGAGCACTCGAAAGATACAGGAAAAATCAGAGACGCAAAAAACTGAAGTACGCGGTTTTTTTCGCCTCGAGAGTCTTGTTGTTCTACGCCGTCTTCGTCGGTATCGCCGCGCTGATCTTCCTTTTGAAGATCAACTCGTTCCCGAAAACTTCTAAAGACCCAAAAAACGTTTTCATCGTCTCCGTGACCCAGGAGGAATACTCCGACAAGCTCAAGGGCAGGACCTTGAAAAAAGAGGACATATCGGTGAACGGCACGGAATACGTCCCGCTGACCGTCCTCAGCGAATACGCCTCCGTCGCCGAGGGCGGCGACACGAAGACGAGGACGCTGTATCTTGCCGGAGGCTCCGCGTGCTTCGACGTGGGCACCGAGCGCGTGAAGATAAACGGGGGATACACGTATCTGAGTTCCCCGAGCCTGATAAGGGACGGCGAGCTCTGCGTTCCGACAGACTTTTTTGAAAGGTGCCTCTGCGGCGTGAAGATCGAGACCGACGAACAGCTCGACAGATACGTCATCTCGAAGACCGCCGAGCCGAGGTTCGTGATGACCGAGCAGATCACCGAGGACAGCCTGTCCTATGAAGACCTGATGCTGAGGATCAGGATAGAAAGAGAAAAGCTGCTCGGAGAGTGAGGGCGCAAGGTCGATCATGAATTCGGAATTCGGAATTCGGAATTCGGAATTTGTTTGTTGTGACTCCTTGCTTATAATTATCGGGCAACAATGTTTATCTGTAGGGGTCGGAACCTCCCCGCGAAAGCAGGCTTTCGCGGGGACCACGGGCGCCCTCGACGGTCTGCGATCCGGGTTTTTCGCCGGCGCCAGAAGCGGAGGCGAACAAAAACCGCCGTCATTCAGCAAAGGATTTCGCATTATTCATACGTAATATATCAAACGAAAGGAATAACACAATGGAAAAAACGCAGAACACTCTGAAAAAGCTTAAAAACGCTCCGGGAGTCGAGGGCCCGGTCGTCGCGATCATCATGGACGGCGTCGGGCTCGCAAAAGAGAGCGCCGGGAACGCGGTGAAGCTAGCCCGCACCCCGAACCTCGACTGTCTCATGGCTTCCCGCCCCTGCCTCGCGCTGAAGGCGCACGGAGTCGCGGTCGGTCTGCCCGGCGACGACGATATGGGAAACAGTGAGGTCGGACACAACGCGCTCGGCGCGGGTCAGGTCTTCGCGCAGGGCGCAAAGCTCGTCTCTCAATCCATCGAAACAAAAAAACTTTTCTCCGGCAAGGGCTGGCTCGATATAGTTTCAAACTGCGTCAAGAATTCCTCGACGCTGCATTTTCTCGGTCTCTTTTCCGACGGCAACGTCCACTCGAACGTCTCCCATCTCAGGGCGCTGATAGAGGGCGCGAAGGAAGCGGGAGTGAAGAGAGTGAGAGTCCACATCCTTCTTGACGGCAGGGACGTCGGCGAGACCAGCGCGCTCGACTATGTCGTTCCGTTCGAGGAGTTCCTCGACGGGATCAGGACAAAGGATTTCGACGTGAAGATCGCCTCCGGCGGCGGCAGGATGAACATAACGATGGACCGCTACGAGGCGAACTGGGGAATGGTCGAAAAGGGCTGGAAGATCCACGTCCTCGGCGAGGGCAGAAGGTTCGGATGCGCCAAAGAAGCGATAGAGACCTACAGAAAAGAGATCGGCTGCATCGACCAGGATCTGCCGGGATTCGTGATCGACGACGGCGGCGAGCCCGCCGGGACCGTCAACGACGGCGATTCGGTCGTGTTCTTCAACTTCCGCGGCGACAGGGCGATCGAGATCTCCCGCGCCTTCGAGACCGAAAACTTCGACAAGTTCGACCGCGTGAGATTCCCGAAGGTCGTGTACGCCGGTATGCTCGAATACGACGGCGACCTGCACATCCCGAAAAGATACCTCGTCGCGCCGCCCGAGATCACCGGGACGATGGGCGAATACCTCGCGCGGGCCGGCGTCACGCAGCTTGCGATCTCCGAAACGCAGAAATACGGACACGTCACCTACTTCTGGAACGGCAACCGCTCCGGCAAGTACGACGAGAAGACCGAGACCTACGTCGAGATCCCCTCGGACGTCGTGCCCTTCGAGCAGAGGCCCTGGATGAAGTGCGCCGAGATCACCGACAAACTCATCGAGTGCATCGAAGAAAACAAATACCGCTTCATCCGCGTCAACTTCCCCAACGGCGACATGGTCGGACACACCGGCAGCCTCGACGCGACCGTCGTCTCGATGGAAGCGCTCGACCTCTGCCTCGGCAGGATCCTCAAGGCGATCGACAAGGCCAAGGGAATGGCGATCATCACCGCCGACCACGGCAACGCCGACGAGATGTACGAGATCGACAAGAAGACCGGCGAGCCCAAAAAGAACAAGGACGGCTCCTTCAAGGCGAAGACCAGCCACACCCTCAATCCCGTCCCCTGCATCTTCTACGACAACTTCACCGCCGACAGATACTCCGTGAAGCAGGGCTCCTTCGGGCTCTCGAACGTCGCCGCGACGCTCGTGAACCTTCTGGGCTATGAAAAACCCGCTGTCTGGGACGAAAGCATGATCGAACTCAAATGACGGTTTTCCGCCGGAGACCGCTCGCCCTCGCGATCGCGGTGAGCCTGATCTTTTCTTTTGCGGCGCAAAGGCTCGGCTTCACGTCCGCCCTGCGCCTGGTCTGGCTTTCCTCCGGCGTCCTCTGCGCCCTGGCGTTTCTTCTTCTCGCGCTTATAAAAACTTCTTCAAGGCAGGCCCTCACCGGGCTTGCCTTGATTTCTTTGACGCTTTTTATCTCCTTTTTCTCGGCTCAGATCTTCTTTTCCTCGCGTATAGAGCCCGCCCGCCGCTTTGCAGAAGAAAACTCCGCAAAAAAAGTTGTCATCAGCGGCGAAGTGACGCGCGTCTACGACGGCATGATCGTCGTGCGCTCCGGGCCCGACGCCGCAGTCGGTCTGTATAAGCTTGATGAGCCGCCCTTCGTCCGGGAGGGCGATATCGTCCGCGCCGAAGCGACTATAGACGCCGGACCCGATCTTGTGAGCGATTCGCTCTGGTCTCAGGGCGTGTATATAAAAGCGACGGCGCAAAAATGCGAAGTGACCGGGAAAGCCGAGCCCGACTTGATAAAAAGGATAAAAACTTCTCTGACAGAGGCGTTTTCCCCGCTGAGGACGCCCGGTATCGCGCAGGCGATGACCTACGGCGTGAGAGGCGCGGAGGAAGATACGCTGCGCGGCGCGCTGAGCGCTTCCGGCACGGCGCATTTACTGTCTGTGTCGGGTCTGCACGTTAGTCTGGTGCTGTTTGCGGCGGTGAAGCTTCTCGAGAGAGTCGGCGCCGGTCCGAAAACGCGCGCCGCCGCCCTGACAGCCGTCGCCGCCGTCTACCTCTCGCTGATCGGCTTCATCCCCTCGGCGCTCAGGGCGGCGATTATGACAAGTCTGTATTATCTTGCCCGCGCGCTCAGGCGGGACAGCGACCCTCTGACCTCGCTTGCCGTCTGCGTCTTCGCGATCACCTGCGCCGATCCGGGAGCCTTCAAAAGCGTGTCCTTTCTGCTCTCCGCCGCCGCGACTCTCGGCGTGATCCGCGTTTCGATCCCGCTGACGGAATCAATTTTCAGCTCCCCGAAATTCAAAAGCTCCGACCGCTTCGCGGCGTTCTTTCTCGCCTGCGCGAGGGACGCGCTCTGCGGCGCCGCCGTCACGTTCGGGGCGGTCTCGTTCTCCCTGCCGCTGATGATGGGGCTGTCGCGCACCTTCAACGCGCTCGCGCCGATCGCAAACCTCGCGCTCGGCGCCCTCTTCCCTGTAGTCATCGCGCCGCTTTTTGTACATTCGGCGGCGTTTTGTCTTTTCAAACTCGCAAGCGTCCCCTCTCTCGCCGCGCCCGGCGCGAAGGTCTGCGATCTTTTTCTGTTCGTCTTCGAGAAGACCGCGGTCTTTTTCGCCGATATCTCCGTGCCGTTTGTCCTGTGGCGTCCGTACACCCGAACGGCGGTCTTCGTTTCGGTCTGCGTCATCCTCGCCGCGGCGGCGCTTTTCAAGCTGAAGCCGTTAAAAACGGCTTCTCTCGCCTTGTCCGCGGTCCTCGTCTGTGTCGTCATAAACTACGCCGCGCCGCTCCTCTGCCGGGGAGAGATCGCCGTTCTGCAGAACGGCGTCGGCGAGAGGGCGATCGTCCTCGGAGACGGCGACAGGCGCGTTCTCGTCCTCGACAAGAACTGCCGTCTCGCGCAGGGCTTCGCGGCGTTCCGCGAAACCATCGGCGCCGGGAGCTTCGACGCCGCGGTCATACTTGCGGATCAGGACGCCGAAACGCTCTGTACGGCGTCTCTTCTCACAAAGGGAAAACTCATCGTCCCCGAAGATCTCTGTGAAAAACTCGAAAAAAAGCTCATCCAGTCCGGGATCGCCTTTGACGCCGCCGGCGAGGGAGAAGTCATAACGCTTGACGGCGGGACAAAGATCTGCGTCCGCGGCTCCCGTCAGCGCGAACTCGATATATCTCTCGGCGGCAGGTCGCTGAGCTTCAGAAAGGACTTCGACGGCGCGCCGGAAAAGTTTTCTTCCCCGTTCGGAGCGCCCGACGCGCTGGTGCTGGTGAACTGCCCCTCCGTTTGGGATCCCGACAGCTTCGGCGGCGCTCTGACGGTCTACGCCGAAAACGGCCCGGACGGCTCGGACGTCTTCAGCGCGGGGAGCCGATACGCCGCGAAGATCTGCGGCGCGGTATATGAAATGCGCGATTATTGAAGAAAGTGCAAGGAAAATGTACGAAAGTGCAATGACAAGCTTTCAAATTTGTGATATCATAAACCCGAAAACGATTCTTTTTCCCGAAAGGAGCACGTTATGCAGATACCTCTTCCCGCTCCGGGCGCGGCGCCCGTAAAGCACAAGCATTTCCCGACCGCTCATCAGGCGTTCATCTTCAGGGCGAGCGAATTCGTTTCGTTCGAAAAGATGGCGAAGATCCTCGGCACCGACGTCGAAAACGTCACTGAATGCGCCGCTCAAATGGGCATCACCCGCGCCGAGGACAGCCGGATCTGGCTCGAAAAGGGCTACGTCTCTATCATCCGCGCGATGTGGCACCTCCTGCCCTACGATCAGCTGATCGAGCTTCTGGAGACGGACGAGGCGACTCTCGCGATGACTCTGCGCGAGGAGGATTTTCTCGACATCAAGCTCTCCAACAAGCCCGTCTGCGAGAGGGTGCGCTGGCGCGAGCTGACCCCGGAGGAGGAGCTTCAGACGAAAGCCCTGAAAGAAGCGATGAGAGGGATCGACGAGAACGGCGTCAGACCGTTCGATTTCCGCTTTGTAATGCCCGAGATCACTTTCTCCGGCAAACAGCTCTTCGACACCCGCATGATCTATCTCTTCTCCGGGCTCTATCAGACGCCCTTCGACGTCGACAGCGAGAGCTACTGCTCCGACGAGATGCTCGAGAGCTACCGCCGGCTCGGGATCAACGGGATCTGGACGCAGGCGATCCTGTTCAGGGTCACGCGTTTCCCCTTCGCGCCCCAAATGTCCGAGGGCTGGGAGAAGAGGCTCGAAAACATGAAGAAATTCTCGGACAGGCTCAACAAATTCGGGATAAAGCTCTATCTCTATCTCAACGAACCGCGCTCCATGCCTCACGAGTTCTTTGAAAAGTACCCCGGCCTCCGCGGCGCCGTCCACAGAGAGACGAAGGTCAGCCTCTGCACCTCGACTCCCGAAGTGCAGAACTTTCTCAAAGACGCGGTCGAAACCGTCTGCCGCGCCGTGCCGGAGCTCGGCGGCCTGTTCACGATCACGCGTTCCGAGAACCAGACCAACTGCTACTCCCACGCGCCCGACGGCGAATGCGGCTGTCCGCGCTGCTCAAAGCGGCCTCTCGCCGACGTTATCGCCGAGGTACACGCCTGCATCAGAGAGGGCGCGGACCGCGTCGACAAAAACATCAAGGTCTTCGCGTGGAGCTGGGCCTGGAGCAGATACAACCTCGATATAATAAAGCGCCTGCCCGAGCGGGTCATAGTCATCAGCCAGAGCGAAAGGGACGTGCCCTTCGAGATCGGCGGCGTCAAGGGACACGTCGAGGACTACTCCATGGGTCAGATCGGACCCGGCGAACGCGCCGTCTCCGAGTGGGACGAAGCGAAAGCCTGCGGGCTTGAGACCGGAGCGAAGGTGCAGGTCAACACGACCTGGGAGGGCTCGACCGTTCCCGCGCTGCCGCTCGCTCCGCTGATCGAGGAACACATCGGCAAAATCAGAGCTCAGGGCGTCAGACATCTGCTTCTGAGCTGGACTCTCGGAGGATACCCCTCGGAAAACCTCATGCACGCCGCGAAATTCTTCTGCGAAAACGTCACGATCCCCGAGGAATCACCCGAGCAGAAGAAGGCCTGCGAGCTGTTCTCGAAGGCTTTCGTACAGTTCCCCTTCCACATCCAGACCCTCTACAACGGCCCGCAGAACGCCGGACCCGCCAACCTCCTCTGGGACGAGCCGACCGGCTACAGCTCGACGATGACCTGCTACGCGTACGACGATCTCGACAAATGGCACTCTAAAAGCTACAGCGAGGACGTCTTCACAGATCAGTTCAAAAAGCTCTGCGAAATATGGGAAGAGGGGCTTGAACTGTTGAAAAATTCGCCCGAAACGGAGACCGCGCTGATGGCGCGAGCTTCCTACTGTCTGTTCCGCTCGTCCTTGGATCAGATCCTCTTCATCCGGGCGAGAAGAAAGGGAGACCGCGCCGAAATGAAGCGCCTCGCAGCCCGCGAAGAGCGCACCGCGCGCGATATGCTCGCCCTCATGAACAAGAACGCCGCTATCGGCTTCGAGGCGGCAAACCAGTATTACTTCACAAAACGCGGACTCGCCGAAAAGATCGTCTGCTGCATCTGGCTGCAAAACAATCTCTGAGGCGCTTTCTCAGGGGCTCCGCCCCTTGACCCCGCGAGGGCTCCGCCCTCGACCCGCAAAGGGCTCCCGCCCTTTGGACCCGTGGATCCGGGGATCCTCCATTGACAAAGACGGCTGTCGTATCTGAAAAGATACGGCAGCCGGTTTTTGTAATCAGCTTTCGCCGCCGCTTTTGGCGTCGGCGAGGGAGACGGAGTGGTTCTTGATTCGGTGTCCCCTCATCAGTCAGCTCCGCTGACAGCGTCCCCTCCAGGGGGAAGCCTTTAATACCGAACTTTTTGTTGTCCATTAACAAATGATTTGTTGCGTAATTTTTGATGGTTTGTTATTTCTTTTACATTCAGCGAGTAGAGTGATTTCTTTGACATTTTACACAAACGATTCGGTTTTCTGATAAGTGATAATTGAAAGTGCCGCCGTGACGGCTTCCCCCTGGAGGGGAAGCTGGCGCCGAAGGCGACTGATGAGGGG
>JAFTEP010000052.1 GCA_017453605.1 Clostridia bacterium | reverse complement strand
GCCCGCGCTTTTCGGGTGAAATTTTTATTCGCTTTTGTTCTTGCGGTACTCGGTCGGGGAAACGCCGACCTTCTTCCTGAAGACACGGCTGAAATAGAGCTGATCTGCAAAGCCGACGGATTCGGCGACTTCCGCCACTGAAAGGCCCGTGTGCCTCAAAAGCTCCATGCTCTTTTCGAGGCGGAGGGACGTGACGTACTCCTTCGGGCCGCTTCCGGTGCGCGCGGCGAAAAGCGCGCGGTATCTGCCGGGGCTGAGATGCTCGATCTGAGCGAGGTCTTCTATCAGAAGGGGCGACGAAAAATGACGGTGAAGGTATTCGAGGCTGCTCTCGAGCCGCGAGCTGTCAGGAGAGAGAGACCAGCGGCGCGTCTCGACGAGAAGGCGCAGAAGCTCCGCTCCGCCCTTGAGATCGCTCAGTTCCTTGTCTCCGGCGCCCTCGAGGATGATCTGTTCAATAGTTGAAATAAGTTCTCGGTGTATGCCCGCGAAGACCGGGACGTGGTCTGAAAAGCCGCATTTTTTCGTGAATTCGAGCGCCTGAGAGCCGCTGTAGTGCACGAAATAATACTTTATCGGCTTTGACGAGACGTTGCGGTAATAATACGGGGTCTCGGCGTAAAAGACGACGGCGCTCCCCGCCTTGAAAGGCGCGTTCCCGTCCGAAAGCCTGACCTCGAGCTCGCCCTCGACGAGGTAAAGAAAATAGAAATCGTGCCTTCCGCGCCCGTTGTCGGTGCAGAAGTCGATTCCGAGAGAGATCTCGCCCGCGCAGTTCACCGCGAGCGGGAGATCGCGGCGCGAGCGGTCGCGGTAATTGAGACTTCTTTTATTGCTCTGTGTTTTCGGCATTTTTTCTCTCCGTGAGCGTTTTGTCCATATTTTCAGTCGAAAATTCACTTGTACGCTCCGCAATTTAATTATACAATAGACCAGACGAAAAATCAAGAAAGGACAGATAAAAATATGGATACCGTAAGGCTCGGCGTCGTCGGCTGCGGCGCAAGATCAAAAGGACTCGTCAAGGGACTTTTTATGCCTCATATCCCGAGGATCAGAGTGACGGCGGTCTGCGATGAATTCTCCGACAGAGCTCAGGAGTTGAAGGAAGCCTGCGACGCTCACTATAACCACGACACCTTCTGCACCACCGACTGGAGAGAGGTGCTCGACAAGAACAAAGTCGACGCGGTGCTGGTCGTTTCCGGCTGGGAGACCCACATCCCGGTCGTCATCGCCGCGCTGAAAGCGGGGATCCCCGCGGCGACGGAAGTCGGCGGAGCGTACTCCGTCCAGCAGTGCTGGGATCTCGTGCACACGGTCGAGGAGACCGGCACGAAGTTCATGCTGATGGAAAACTGCTGCTGGGGCAGGACCGAAATGCTCTGCATGAACATGGCTCACATGGGACTTTTCGGCGAGATCATGCACTGCACGGGAGCATATCTGCACGACCTGAGAAAAGAGATCTCCAACGGCGTCGAAAACCATCACTACAGACTCAGAAACCACGTCGGCAGGAACTGCGACAACTACCCGACCCACGATCTCGGCCCGATCTGCAAGCTTCTGGGAATAAATAAGGACAACAAACTGCTCACCCTGACGTCCATGGCGTCCGAGGCGAGAGGCATCAACACCTTCTCCCTCGACGCGGGCGGCATCTACGAGCGCCTGCAGTATCAGAGAGTGGCTCAGGGCGATATAGTGAACACCACCATCAAGTGCGCGGGAGGACAGACGATCTCGCTGACCTTCGGCACCACCCTTCCCCTGCCCTACACGAGAGATTTCGGCGTGTACGGCACCAAGGGCTGCTACACAAACCGCAACAAGAGCATCTTCCTTCTGACAGACCACACCTCGCGCGACGGCGACAAGTGGCAGGCAAACTGGGGCAACGAGGATCAGTACAGAGAAAAATACGATCATCCGGTCTGGAGAAAGTTTTTGGAGGACGGCGTCGTCGGCGGTCACGGCGGGATGGACGGACTCGCGTACAACGCTCTGGTCGACTACGTCACAGACCTGATCCCCTGCCCGATCGACGTCTACGACGCGGCGACCTGGATGGTGATCTCCGCGCTCAGCGAGCAGTCGGTCGCGATGGGCGGGATGCCGGTTCCGATCCCGGACTTCACGAACGGCAAATGGCTGCTCGGACTCGGAAAAGAACGGAAAATGTTCGGGGAATAACAGATCTGTTCGCGATAACTTACGCGGACCGGGAGATGATCCCGGTCCGTTCGTTTGTCCGCGCGGTAAAATTCCGGCGGACAGGAGCTCTCACGCCGCGAGTCCGTCTGAAGCTCCGATCTCTTCGAGCATATTGCCGATGAAGATCCCGTAGCCACGTGTCGGATCGTTCACGAGGACGTGAGTCACCGCTCCGACGAGCTTTCCGTTCTGCAGCACCGGCGAACCGCTCATTCCCTGAACGATGCCGCCGGTGACGGCGAGAAGCTCGGGATCGGTTATCTTTATAATGAAGTTTTTCGTTTTTGCCGCGCGGTCGACGATCCTTTCGATCTTCGCCCCGTAGCTTTTCACACCGCCGCCGTCGACGGTGCAGAGGATCAGGGCGTCCCCGGGCACGATCTCGCTTTCGGTCGCCGCCTCTACCGGCTCGCCGGCACCCTCGGGGATGCCTTTAAGCGTGCCGAATACGCCCTGAGCGGTGTTTTCGTCTATGACGCCGATCTGTTCGGAAAGAAAGCTTCCCTTCAGCTCGCCCGGATCGCCGCTCTCGCCCTTGACGACGCCGTCGACGCTGACCGCCCACACTTCACCCGAGGTGATCGGAAGAAGCTCGCCCGTCGACTGTTCGCAGATCCCGTGACCGAGACCCGCGAACTGAAGAGTTTCGGGATCGACGAACGTGACGGTCCCAATCCCAGCCGCGCTGTCCTTCACCCACAGCCCCGCCTTGTAGCGCCTCTGCGAGTCGCAGTAGGCGGGAGTGAGAGTCACTTCCAGCATTTCTTTGTCTCTGACGATCCCGACCTTTACGCTCGTTCCGCCGCTCTGCTCGATCATTTTTGAGAACTGCCTTGTCTTCGTGACCTCGGCGCCCTCGACCTTCACAATTATATCACCGCACCTGATCCCCGCGTCGGACGCGGGATCGGCGTTCACGCCGCCGGAAACGAAGCTCTCCGTGCGGGTCACGATCAGTCCGCCTGTATAAAGCTTCACTCCGAAAGCCATCCCGCCCGGCAGAAGGACTCCGCTGTCAAAATACCTGATCTTCACGTCCTTTAAAGGGATCGCGCCGAGAAAACTGATCCTGGCAGATCCGCAGCGCATCGCGCCATTATCCTTTAATTCCGTCACGTCGACGCTGAACGCCGGAAAGCTGTTCGGAAGGGATCCTCCGAAGCAGGTCATCACGTCGGGATAGAGCGCGTCCGCCGCGCCCGCGAGCGCGATAAGAAGCGCAAAAACCGAAAACACCGCCAGACCCGCCGTTCTGACGACGTTGTTGAAAACTGTTTTTTTTCGCATTTGATTCTCCTCCGCAAACTTATATTGCTCAGCGTCGGCGCGGTGTATGAATGTAAAATAAAAGATTGCGTGGGATTTTGTCATCATATTTAAACAAATTTAATAAAATAGTGCCGCTTTTATTCTTGCCATTTTTATAAATTTGTGGTATATTGATATATGTGGAAATTCTTATAAAAACGTGAGGATGAATTTCGATGTCATATAATATGGATCTTTTCGGTTCTCAATCGGGGATCTCGGAATATCTGGTGAGCGGAGTCAAAAAGCCGTCGCTGACAGTCAAAAAGCTCGCGCTCCTTCTGGGCGGCACTCTCGTCATAATCGGAGGGACGCTCGGGCTTCTGAAGATCGGGTTCATTTATCT
>JAFTEP010000051.1 GCA_017453605.1 Clostridia bacterium | reverse complement strand
ATCGGACGCGGACGCCGAGGAGACGAAAAACGACGCGCTGTTTGAGATATGGAAACGCATACCGCCGGATCAGCCCGAAAACCTGAGAGCCTACGTCGCCTCCGTCTGCCGCAGCAAGGCGCTCGACCGGATCAGATACGCCGAAGCGAAAAAGCGGGACCGGAACGTGACCGAAACGCTCGGCGAGCTCGCCGAACCGACGGAGGGCTTCGAGAACGAGGCGGTCGATTCGATGGCGATAAAGGAGATCGTGAACGCGTTTCTCGGGGAGCTTTCGGCGAGGGACAGACAGATCTTCATGAAAAGATACTATCTGTTCCAGCCGATACCGTCGATCGCATCCTCGCTCGGGGTGTCGAACGAGCTTGTGAAATCAAGCCTGTTCAGGATGAGAAACAAACTGAAAAAGGAGCTCGAAAGGGGTCTGAAATGAAAAAAGACGAAAAACTCACCGCGTTCACCCTGTCCCAACAGATAGGCGCCGTTGATGAAAAATATATAGATGAGCTTATAGAGGGCGAGATATATCTCGCATCGCGCCGGAAGACAGAAGCAAGACGGCGTTTTGCAGGGCTCGCCGCCTGCCTCGCAGCGGTGCTTGCGGCGGGAGCGATCCTTCTGTTCGGCTCTCGCGCGCAGATCCCGCCGAAAAGCACGGGTGAGAGGATCACACTCAGCACAGGCGAGCCGACCGCCGAATCGGACGCCGGAAGAAAAGAAGCTCCGCCTCCGCGGATCGTGAAGACGATCTCGATGAACACCAACGGCGTCAGATGGACCGTCGACGAATTTCTGGACGAGATAATCGAAAACATCGACGATGGTCTCGTCGTGATAATCCCGGTGAGGGTGACGGATACGGAATACTTTTCCGAAACGACTTTCGGCGAATACGTTATGGTGACGGGCTACTACTACGACAAGACAGAAGAACGGTTCATGCTCAACGTGGTCGAGCTGAACGTCGGCGATCCGAAGGCGATCTCGGTCTCCGCGGAAAAGATCAAGCTCTACGCGGACTATCACACCGGCAGGATGATGAGCGCCGAGCCCGTCCAAAGCTGAAAAAGGCGAGAAAGAAAGGAGAAAGACCGTGAAAAAACTTTTTGCCGCGCTTATCGCCGCACTGACGATCCTGACCTCGGGCTGTACGGCGCCGATAACGGGCACTGAAAAGAGCACCTCCGCCGTCGGGACAGTCCCCCTCACGACCGGCGGAAATTCCGGGACCCGTGAAACGACACAGCCCTCTCCTCTCCCCGCCCCGAGCGCGGAACAGATCGAGGCCAACAAAGGAATAACAGCGGATTTTCTGAAAAACGACAGAGGAATAAACGGCGAGACACTGACAGTATTTGAAGCCGAACCGTACTCCTTTGAAGAAGCGTTTGAAAAAGCCGAGGCCGTCAAGGAAACGCTGATCACGCACGGGTTTGTTTACAACCTGATCGAACTTATGGCGGGAAATACCCGTCAGGCGAAACTCGAATATGGAAAGTCGGGAGTTATCGAATACCTCAATCAACGATTCGATGTCGAAACCTCTCTGCACGCAGCCGCGCTGAGTATCAACAAATGGGGGAAAATAAGGATCCCCTTCGGGTACGGTGAAAACTATCCGGATATCGCCGCGCTGACCGGGAAAAACGATCCCGGACCCGAAGACAAAAAAACGCTTGTGAAAGCCGCCAAGGAGATGCTCAAATGCTATTTTCCCCAAAGAAGCGAGCTAAACAGGAGCTGGTCGGACGTAAAGACCGAAGAGGACGGCGATCTTGTAAAAGTGACTTTTTATTCGGCGCCGCAGAGCGAAAACGACACGTTTTCGTCCACCGTTCCCGAGACGGTCGTGACTTTCACGACAAACAGCTACGACCTGAGACTCGCAAGAAACGGCGAGAAGATCATGATAAAGAGCGTGGAATTCAACGAGCTTAAAGGCAGTTTTGCTCAAAAAAACGCGTATTCGACCTATGACGCGTGGCTCAACGCTCTAAGAAACGATAATCTGAATACCTCCTGCGTCGTTTACGGCTGTTACATCGGCTATCCCACGGTCGATTCGGTGACGGCGACCTCCCAGAAAGCCGATTTTGCGCCTTACTTCGTGTTTTTGATCTCAAATCACAACTCGAATCTGACGAGGCTCCTGAAGACGGCCGCCACAAGAGAAGAAACCTATCTGATGATCGAGCCGACGCAGGAGCAGAAAGACCTGAACTCCGGGATAGTCGAGGAATTCGCGCTGAAAGATCACGGCGTCAAAGCTGACAGAATAACCGTGATAACTCCGGAAATTTTCAGCTACTCAGACGCCCAAAAAGTCTGCCGGAAGATCGTCAGACTGAGCGAAAACAACGGCTGGACGAAAAAGGACAGCGTTTGCGCTTCTGAAGACGACGGGACCGATCCGGAAAGCGGATACTATGATACCGGAAAGATGGTACTGCGCGGCAAAACGGGAAAAGAGGTCGTCGCCTTCACAAAATGGGGAGTGCTGACTTACACTTGGGAAAACGCCGAGACCGCGCCGAACTTCTCTTTGCTCACCGGATTTGACGAGCCGGACACGTCTAATGAGGCGCTTTACAAAAAAGCGGCTGAGAATTTAATGAAAGGGTATTTTTCTCAAATAGAGAAAATGGGATCATTGCAGTGGACGCGGGTCGAAACCGAATACGACGGCGAATACTGCCGAGTGGATTTCTTTTATGAAAGCAACGGGGACAGATTCGATCCTCTTACCTGCAATCGATGCGTCTTCACAAACTATTATCCCGAATTTTCAGTCACTTTCAGGATCGAGGAAAAATCAGACGGCGGCAAAAACGCCGTTCTGAACAGTTTCTCCTTCAACAGCTTCACAGGCGCTTCGGAGGATCTCGAGAAGATCCCGGTCGAAAAGGCCTGGGACACCGTCTGCACAGAGAACGCTTTTGAGATCGGCTGCGTCGTATACGACTGGTTTCTCTCATATCCCGAGTTGCCCTCCGGGTGCGGAAAACCGGATATGAAGCCGTATTACACCTTCCTTTACTCGCTCCGTAACGAGACCGAGGCTCACGTTATCACCTCGCCCGCCGTAAACGCCGCGGAATACTCTCTGCCTGAACCGAGCGAGAGTCAGAAAGAACAGAACAAGACCGTTACGGAACAGTTCGACGCGTCCGGAAGCGGGATAAAAGACGCGGAAACAGTCTGCGCCCGTTTTGCTCTCGAACTCAGCTACGAACAGGCAAAAGAATTATGCGACAGGATCACGGACATATACGTCCGCGAGGGTTGGGCGAAAAAAGAAACGCTTGTTCCAGTCGGAGACGATCCCGAAGGGATCTATTACGACTTAGGCGGAACGATCTTCGTCGAAGATCTCGACTCGTCGCTCGAGATCTACGGCGAGCCGACCGGAGCGGCAAGACCGATCATCTCGGTAGACAACATCGGAGAAATACGGCTCGTATGGGAATACGGAGAACTGTCGCCGCGTATCTCTGAGCTGTGTACCGCAGGCGACGGGAAGACGGACGTATTAAACGAGAAAACGCTTGTCAACGTCGCCGAAAACTTCCTGAAAAAATACTTCCCCGACTTTTTGCCGGGCGAGAGAGAGGAATACTTGTTTAATAAAGATGACGTGTACCCCGAAGCCTACGTAAGCGGAAACTGTTTTAGTTTCTGGTTCACGGAAAACGGTTTCAACAACAAAGCGCCGGACGGAGAAAAAATGGTGATCTATGAGATCAACCTCGGACGCGTGAATTACCGGACTTACAAAGTTCCCGTCATCGGGTTGGAAGAGGCGTGGAAAAAAGCAAGCAAGGTGAAAACCCAGAAGGAAGGCGAACCGGTCGTCTACAGCTACTATATAAGCGCAGCAGAAGAACAGGGGCAGAGCAGCATCCCGAAATACGTCTTCCTTTGCTCAAATAAAAACGGCACCGAAACGTTCACTCTGATGACAGACGCCGTAAGGTACAACACAACAAGAGGATACTATCTGCCCGACTGAAAAAACGGTCGGAAAAACGGTTTCCCGCCGGCGTCATCCTCCGCGCCGGATAAGATCCGCCCCGACGATCAAAGTCGGGGCGGATTTTGCCGCGGCGAAAAACGGGAAAAACTCTTTACAAAAACTGTCATATAGTGTAAAATCATAGTGACTCGTAAAAAAACCTTCAGCTTCAAGGAGAAAGATCATGAAAAAGGCAAATACCCCCGCGGACGGGCTGAAACTGAACTACAAGCGGACCTTTCTGATCGGCTTCGCCTTCTTCGGGATCCTGCTTTTATGGCAGGTCTACGACTCGTGGTGCCCGACTTTTCTGACGGACATCTTCGCCAGACGGATGTACGATCTGTCGTCCGCCGAACTCAAAGCCGGGGATCCCGGAAAGATCCTGAACGTGCAGTGGATCGTGGGCATAATCATGGCCTGCGACAACCTCGCTGCGCTGATCCTGCTTCCGATCTTCGGAAGTCTCTCAGACCGCACGAAGACGCCGATCGGAAAGAGGATGCCCTTCATTCTCGTCGGCACTTTCGTTTCCGCGGTCGCCTTCCCCTTCATCCCGCTGTTCTTCCACTACAACAACGTCGCCGGGATGGTCGCGATCATGGCGGTCGTGCTGTTTTTCATGATGATGTACCGAAATCCGGCGGTCGCTCTGATGCCGGACATCACTCCGAAGCCGCTGAGAGCCAGAGCCAACGGGATAATCAACATCATGGGCTACTTCGGCGGAGCCGCGGCGACGGTGCTCGGACTGTTTCTGGTGCTGTCCGAATACATCAACTCGCCGGACGAGGCGAGGAATCTGTGGGTGATCGAGATCCCGTTCATCGCGGCGAGCGTTCTGATGGTCATATCGGCGATGGTGCTGTTTTTCACCATTAAAGAAAACAAGCTCGCCGAAGAACTCAAAGACGATATGGCGCTCGGCGAGCAGATGGCGGCGATAGAGACGCCCGTCGACGACAGCGCGCCGATGTCAAAGGCGAACAAAAGGATGCTGCTGGCGATCCTCGGCGCGGAATTTCTGTGGTTCATGGCTGACAACGCGCTCAACACCTACATCGGAAACTACGTCATATATTATCTCAACGCCGCCTCGAACTCAACGATGCTCCTCATCATCGCCGGAGGTCTTGCGAGCGTGATCGGATTCGCCGTCGCCGGAAGCATCGCCGACAGGATCGGCAGGAAAATGACCGTCTCCGGCGGTCTTGCGATGACCGTCGCGGGGCTCATACTGATGTCGTTCATCACGCCGACCGGGATCGTCACCGGAACCCGCGGCGAGTTCTCCTTCCCCGCCCTGATCTACGTTTCAGCCGTCATCAGGGGCTTCGGTATGTCGCTCGTTCACAACTGCTCGTTCCCGATGGTGGTCGAGCTTTGCAGCGGCAATAAGATCGGGAAGTTCACCGGGTACTACTACGCCTCGAGTATGTCGGCGCAGACCGTCACTCCCGTCCTTCTCGGCTTCGTCTTCACCGCTACCGGAGCCTGGAGGGCGCTGCCGATCTACGCCTGCTGTATGTTCGCGCTGAGCTTTGTCGTGTTCACGGCGCTCGTCAAGAACATAAAAGCCAAAAAGGTCTCAAATACCCACGGCTTAGAGGCGATAGAGGGAGACTGAAAGTGAAAACGAAAACAATTCTCGCCCTCGCCGCTCTCGCCGCCGCGCCGTTCTTCCTGACGGCTCCGGGAAGGGCGGACAAAGAAAAAAGCGCTCCGTTCAAGAACAGATTCTTCGCTCACAGAGGGCTTTTCGATCCCGACGCGTCTGTTCCCGAAAACTCGCTCCCAGCGTTTAAAAGAGCCGTCGAAAAGGGCTGCGGGATAGAGCTCGACGTTCAGCTTTCGCGCGACGGGAAGGTCGTGGTGTTCCACGACGACACTCTGACGAGGGTCTGCGGTGTGGACGGCAGAGTCGACGAGTTCGATTTTTCCGATCTTGAAAAAATGACTCTTTGCGGCACGGACGAAAAGATCCCGCTTTTCAGCTCGGTCTTGAAACTTATCGGAGGGAAGGTCCCGGTGATCGTTGAACTCAAGACCGGGAAGAAAAATAAAGAGCTCTGCGAAAAGACTCTCGCGCTGATGGAAAAATATCCGGGGACCTACTGCGTGGAGAGCTTCGATCCGAGGATCGTGGCGTGGTTTAAAAAAAACGCGCCGGAGATCTTCAGGGGACAGCTCTCGCAGAGGAGCGAAGACTTCCCGCAGGATATGCCGGCGGCGGAGAGAGTCATCCTCGCAAACCTTTTTCTCAACGTCCTGGCCCGCCCGGAATTCGTCGCCTACAGGATCTCAAAAAAGCCTCTTTGCGTGAAGCTCTGCGAAATGATGGGCGCCGTGAGATTCGGCTGGACCTACACGGGAAAAGAGGACGCGAAGGACTTCGATTCGCTGATCTTCGAGCGCTGCGAGCCGAAAGCAAAAAAATAAAAGCCACAAAAAAGCGTCATGACCGGAGAATGAAAGATTTCTCCGGTCTTTTATAAAAAAACCTGTAAGATTTTTAAACTTTCGGGGAATCATTGACAGAACCGCACAAAACAGATGAGCGGATGACCTGATGAAAGGAAAAGAAAATGACAGATCCTGAGATCCTCGGACTTCTCAAAAGATCTCCGGAAGACGGCATGAAGGCCCTGATGAGGCAATATACCGACCTTCTGTTCGCTGTCGCCAGGGGACGGCTCGCCGGGAAAGGGACAGATCAGGACGCGGAGGACGCGGTCAGCGAGACCTTCGCCGAGTTTTACAGATCTAAAAACAGATTCGACCCCGAAAAAGGCACTCTGAAAGGCTTTCTCTGCGGCGTCGCGCGCCACAAGGCGGCGAAGATCGCGAAAAAGCTTCTCCCCCTGTCCCCCGAGGAGCCGTCGGAAGACGAGGCGGACGACTTCGATCTTGAAACGGAGTTCATTCACAGACTGCAAAAAAAGAGGCTCGCCGACGCGATACGCGCGCTCGGAGAGCCGGACAGAGAGATAATAGTGAGAAAATTCTTCTTCGGAGAATCTTCAAAAAGGATCGGAGAGAAGACGGGGCTCAGTCCCGGCGCGGTAGACACGAGGACGCACAGAGCCCTGAAAAAACTAAGGGATACGATCGGAAAGGAGGATATGTGATGAAAAGCACCGCAGAATTATTCGACGGATTTGACGCGAATGATATCGAAGCCATGATCGAAGGGATCGAGCCTGAAGAACTGACCGGGATACAGCGCGAGAGGATCTACGCCAAAACGGAAGCAGCCGTGAAACGGCGCGCGGCGCGCCCCGGCGCGAGAAGATTTCTCATGGCGGCGGCGATAGCGGCGCTGACCGCCCTCAGCGTTCTTGTAACCGCCTGCGCGATAAACGACAGCATAAGAAGAAGAGAGCTCGCGAACGCCGAGAGCTTCTTTGAGGAATTCGGGCTCGACGGCAGCGGCCTGACGGAAAACGAACTGATAGAGATATACCGCGATATAGTTTCCGGCGCGTTCGAAAAAGAACTGACCGCGAAGATCGTCGCAAAAAGCGTCGGGAGATCCGAGGAATCCGGCTCAGAGCGGGAAGCGACCCCGGATGAAGCCAAACAGCTTTGGTCAGCGATGCTCTATTCTCCCGAAGACACGAGCGGCTCTTTCAGCTACCGCAATGCCGTTTTCGTTCCGGGAAAAACTCCGGTGAAACACTTCGAGAAAAAAGACTGGAGTTTCCTGCGGTATTTCGAAGACGGCGAACTGAAATGGGAAAAAAGCCTGGAGCGCGGCATCTCAAAAATCTTTCAGATCTCCGGCGGAGCCGTCGTCTTCACGCAGAACGAACTCGGAGAAAGTATATACGTCTTCTATGACGAGGACTCGAACGAAAAATGGACCGTCGTCGCGCCGCACGACGGGGGCGCGAGCCTGAAGGACGTCTGCGAGGATCCCGACGGGACTCTGGGGATGCTTTGCGTCACGGATTCCCCGGATTATCTGACGACCGTTCTCAAGGTCAATAAAGAAAACGGGAGCGTGATCCGCGCCGGGACGATGCCGCAGATAAGAGGCAACGTGATGAAATTATGCTCATACGGCGAAGGATACGTACTGTTCTACGAAATGATAATGAAAAACAGCCCGGACAACTATATGCTCTTGGCCCTGACCGACGGGGATCTGAACGTGAAGAGCGAAAAGAAGTTGACGCTTTCCGACGAAAAACTAACTCTGATCGGGAAGCCCGTCTGCGCCGGAGGAAAGATTTATCTGGCCGCTCAGAAGACCGTCAAGCGCGCCTATACCGACAGCGAAAAAAAAGAGCTTGCCGAATGGATAAAAACGCTCTCCGACGAAACGGGAAGCGAGCTGAAACAGAAATATATCCTCGACGATTACGCCGCGCAGAACCTCAGCAAGCTTAAAAGGTTCGAGCACACTCAGTATCTTATCGAGATCGACCCCGGGACCGGGGTAGTGAGCGTCGTTCAGAAGGTCGCCGACGCCGACGGCACGAGCCTCGAGCTGAAACAGCTCGCGGACGGCTTCGTGTGGGAGGTAGGCGCGATTGCCGCCGAAGCGAAGACCCAGAGGGAATATCTTCTCGATCCGCAGAAAGCCGCTTTATCCTACAAGATTTCGTTCCACGTTCTCGAATACAGATTCGACGAAAACGGCGAGCTTATCAAAATAGAGCGCACTCACCGCATAGGATATACGACCAGAGAAGTGACCGGGCATAACGGTTCGCAGATCCCGCTCTGGAACAACTGAGAAAGGAGAAGACAAAAATGAAGACAGCTTTCAGGATCATAGCGCTCTTTTTCGCTGCCTGTTTTGCCCTCGGCGCGTTCGGCTGCCGAAAAATCGACGTCAGCACCGCGGGCGAAGAAGCGCCCGAAACGCCAAAAGAGATCATCGGGACTCTTTCGGATCTGCCCGAAGAAGGAAGCCGCGAGAGCTATGACGAGATAAAGGCGAAGATCATGGAGGAGCCGCTCAACCTAAGCTATTTCAGTCTCCGCGAGATGTCTGAGACCGAAGACGAGACGCCGAGGGACGGCAAGCACCGGGAAGAGTACTACGACGTGGGTCTTTTCGAATACTTGTTCGACGATATCGACCGGGAACTATACGTTCCGTACGACCTTGACTATTTCGGTTCGCCGGAAGACGCGAACTTCGGGGGTCTCGTCGAGAGATACGGGATAACAAAAAAAGAGTTCGAGGACGCGATCAGACAATACCTGCTTGAAATGCTCGACCAAAGCTACGCCACGAGATTCTATGAAATAACCGACTCAAAAGAACTCTTCCTCTCTCCGTCGCTCTACTGCTACGAAATATGGTTCGAAAAAGACTACAGGGACAACGAACTGTTTATAAGCTCGTACTACGTCGAGCCGGAGACGAGATCGGTGTGCATCAGACCCGAGGGAGACGATATGCACCTCGACTCTTATCACACGATCGACCGGCGGCTGATAGATTTCGTCGGAAAGGACAAATTTGAAAAGTTCAAAAATAAGTACGGCGGGACGGAAGATTTCAACATCCTGAAATTCGTCGAAGAATTCGGGGTGACCCGGCAGGATTACCGGAAGATCCTGAAAGAAACAACGAACGTCGGAGGGCACTATTCCCCGATAGGCTTCTGCCCGGAATGGATCTTCCCCGACGAGGACGAAGTTAACAAGGAGGGTCTGAACTACGAATGGACGCTTGTTTACAGAGGCTATTTCAGGCAGAAAAAAAGGAGCGAGATCCTGAGCGATCCCGAGACGGCGCTGAACGACGAAACGAATAAGCACGTCGACTTTTTCAGGACTGTCAGCAGCCGGCTCATCGCGGACTGTACCGGGAGAAGCGAAGATGAGATCTCGAGCCTGCTGTTTAAAAACGACCATCACCTGCTGACATACGCAGACGTGATCGAGCTGTATTCGATCAAAAAAGAAGATTTCGCCGAAGCGGTGAAAAAGGCGAAGGAGAATTACGGCGGGACCGAGGGCGGATTCATCGAGGAATACGGGCTCTGCGAAGAGGTCGACGCGTGGTATTCAGCCGACCCCGAAAACGAAGAAGTCTTTTTGCGGGACGGTTACGTTAAGCCAGAGATCGACACGGTCACGATCAGGTGCGAGAGCGACAAGGTCCACAACGACAGATATTACACGATAGACCGCAGGCTGATAAACTACGTCACGCCGGAAAAATTCGACGGATTCAAGGAAAAATTCGCGGGCACGAAGAATTTCAATATCGTCAACTTCGTGAAATACTTCGGCATCACAAAAGACGAGGCTATAAAACTGTTCTACGAGACGACCCCGGCGTCTTACGGACCATATCCCTACGATCTGAACTACCTCTACGGACCCGAAAAGCTATGTGAGGAATACTTCTCAAAGATCTCTTGATCCGCTCCCGGCGTCCCTACTCACCGGATAAAAACCCCGTAAAGCCCGTGGGCTTTTCGGGGACCCCGGAAAAGGCTCCGCCCCGACATGAAAGTCGGGGTGAAGCCTTTTTATTTCTTATTTCTTTTTCTTTTTTCAAGCTGGCTGAGTTTGAGGGCGGTGTTGTAGAAATCCTTCGCGGAACAGCCCGCCCTTCCGCCTCCGGCGCAGGCGCAGGCGCAAGCGCAGGCGCAGGAGCTGGCGCAGGCGCAGGAACTTGACGCGCAGGAAGAGGAGCGCGAGGAAGAACGCGAGGTGGAAGATCTCGTGACGGGGATGTTCACGACGTGGATCCTGAGCGCGGTGTTGGGATCGCCGGAATAAGTGTAGGTGCCGTCGGTCTTTATGTTTTTCAGTTCCTTTTCGGTGTCGGGGATCTGATCCTCGGTGATGACCTCTTTATCCTTCACGAGGCTCCTGCCGCAGTAGGAGCAGTTCTCCTCCCCTTCCGAACGGGCGGCTCCGCAGCCCTGGCAGGTGGGATAGTAGATGATGCGCGTACGGGTGATCTTCTTGCCGCCGGAGAAATTGGCGGTCCCGGCGTATGCGGCGTCCGAAGCCTTCTTTTTGACGACAAAGAAAATGACGATTATCGCAATGAGGATGATCGCTCCGATCGTGCCGTCGTCGCCGTCGCCTTCGTCGCCAAAGGCGTAGCCGGGTTCATCGTCGCCCTGACCGTCGCTTTTTATGGTCTTTTCAAGATCGAAGCCGAAGGCGTCGTTGGGATAGGTGACGCTGACGGTGAATTTGACGCCCTTTGCAAGACTTTGTTCCCAGACGAGATAACCTTCGTCGACCAGACATTCGGGCGCTTTTGAAAGCACCTTGTCGCCGTTCCAGCGGATGATGAGTTTTCTGACCCTGACGTCGTTGAACCAGCCCGGAGTGAAGCTGTAGACGGTCTCGCCCTCTGTGAGCTTGTTGACCTGATACATATAGTCCTGAACGATGCTGAAATCAAATTCCACGGTCTCGCCGGCGTAATACTTTCTGTCGAGGTCTATCCTCACCCAACTCCCGTTTTCCGAAAGCTTCGTGACGGATCTCGCCGTGTCGCTGAGGGAGACGAGCTCCGTGAAATTGTCGTTGGGGACGCCGATCTTCACCCACTCGAGAGGTCCCTCGGAATCAGAATCGAGGACCGTCCACACGACGTGATAGGTCATTTTCAGAGTGCCGTCGTCGTTGACATCGACCGTGATCCTGTATTCGTCGATCCGGTCGAGATCGGCGAGGGCGGTGACAGACAGCGCCGGGACCAGAATGGCGAAAACGAAGACGAGCAGCGAGATCCTTAAAAGCCTTTTCTTATTTTTCATTTCCGTCACCCTTTCCGACAAGATCTTCTTTGGCGATCCTCAGAGGACACTCGCAGAGCATCTTTGCAGAATAATCTCTGCGCTCTTTGCAGTCGGGGCCGTTCCAGATCGCGTTCCAGGGATCGGAGAGCATATTCCCGAGGACCGGTCCGGAAAGCCAGCTCTGGCAGGGCACGACGTTCCCGCCGGGAGTGACCGCCATATTGCTGAGGCAGGCGCCGCAGTTTGGAGTGGGGATGCCGAGCTCGCGGCAGAGTCTGTCGTCGACCCAGCCGGGGGAAGTGAAGTTGATCTCCATGCCGTTCGCGTGGCAGAAGGCGACGGCTTCCCTCAGGATATCCTTTATCTCGGCGTTTGTGAGCTGGAGCCGGGCGGACTCCTCTCCCGCGGCGCAGCCTGTGGTGATGAGACCGGAGCAAGTGACGTAGATCACGCCCAGGTCCTTCAGAAAGCCGAGCGTTTTGACGTAATCGCGGTTGAGAGTGCAAAGCGGGGTGTTGACGCTCAAATTTATCCCCGCGGCGAGCGCGTTTTTGATCCCGGCGACTGTGTCAGCATACTTCGGCGCTCCGACGAGACTGTTGTGGACGTCCCCGTCGCAGGAATAGAACGTGATCTGCATACTGTCGAGCTGGGCTTCGGCGAGAGCGGCGCAGTATTCGGGAGTAAGAGACGCGCCGTTCGTGTTGAGGCGGCTGATGAACCAGCGGGCGTGAGAGATCAGTTCGGGAAGATCCGCTCTCATCGTCGGCTCGCCGCCGGTGAAGGTGACCTGCGGGATGCACGCCTCGCGGCACTTGTCGATGATCGTCTTCCACTCGTCGGTGGAAAGCTCCCTCTCGTCGGAGGCGGTCTGTCCCGCGGCGTAGCAGTGGACGCAGTGCTGATTGCAGTTCCAGCGGCCGTCCTTTGTCATCGCGCTGACCATGAGGTCCATACGGTGCGGCGCGCGCATACGCTCGGCGTATTCCCCGATGGTCATATAGCCTATCCCCTCGTCGGGGGTCTCGCCGCGCGCGATCTGCGAGAAAGTGTTCATGATCCTGAAAATGTCCTTTTCAAGACGCCCCGGGAAGATCCAGGGGTAGACCTTTCTGACAGCCTTGCAGGTGTTTTTGCGGATGTTCTCTGCGTCGGCGTCGCTGATCGGTTTGCCGCTGTAGGCGTTGATCTGACAGATCAGTTCCGAAAGCAGGATGCTCCAGGCGGTGTTGACCGGGATCACGTCCTGCCCGTTTATGATCGCAAGTCCCGCGCCGACAGAGCCGTCTATAGTCAGAGGCGGCACGAAATGGATCCTCACGGCGCCCGGTCCCCGGGGATTGAGGGTGGTGTGATACACCCGGTCGAATTTCAGGCGGGCGTATTCAAGCTCTTTTTTTGAAGACTTCATTATTTTCTCCGGTTTATCGCTTTATCGCGTTTTCGCCGCGAAACGCGGCGGCGGTCTCGTCTGAAATTTATTATATCATAAACTGTTTTTTTAGGCAAGTAAAAACTCCGGCTTTCAGGATATGAAAGCGGCGGCTTCAGACGAAGCCGCCGCTTGATGATCCGTTTTTTTATTTTTTCTCTGTTATCAGGCGCGCCATGGTCTCAGAGAGCTTGTCGGGCTCGAT
>JAFTEP010000050.1 GCA_017453605.1 Clostridia bacterium | reverse complement strand
GGCTCTGACGGAAGAGTACGAACACAAGATCGCCGCTCTGACGGAGGAGTACGAGCACAAGATCGCCGCTCTGACAGAGGACTACGAGCGCAAGATCGCAGACCTGACGGAGGAGCACGAGCGCAAGATCGCCGCTCTGAAAGAAGAATATGAAGGAAAGATCGCAGACCTCAAAGCGCGTCACGCGGAAGAGATTGCCGCGCTGAGGGCGGAGTATGAGGGTAAGATCGCAGACCTCGAGACGCACTATCAATCAGAGATCGCATCGCTCACCGCCTCTTACGAGGAAAAACTCGAAGCACAGCGGCGCGAACACGAATCCGCCTTGGCGGGTCTCAAAGCGCTGTACGAAAACAAACTTGCAGAAGAAAACGAACGGCGGCAAAACGAACTCGCGGCGCAAAGGGCCGATTACGAACAGCGAATCGAGACGGACCGCAGGGCTCACGAGGCCGTCCTCGCAGATCAAAAGAAACGCTACGAGGACGTAATTGCCGCGAACCTCGCCGACTTTTCGGCAAAGTTCAACGCTAAGTGCGAGGAGATGGCAATAGCTCTGAAGGAAAAGGACGACGTATTTAACACGACGGTTTCCGGCCTCAGAGCGGAGAACGATAAGAAGATATCAGATATGACCGCCGAACATACGCGACTCCTTGCTGACAAGGACTCCTTCCATTCGAGCGAAATGTCAAAGCTTCAGCAAAGCCTGACGTCTCAATTCTCCTCTGAGAAGAGCGCGCTTGAAAAAAGACTTGCCGACGCCGTCGCACAGAGCCGTGAGACTTCAAGGCGCGCCAAGGCGGAGTTCGACCGTATGAACGGCAGCTGGCAAAACCGCTACGAAGCCATGGTGACGACGCTCGACACTCAGTCGGAGCTCAGACGGCAGGTCGAGGAGCGCAACCGGGAGCTCGAATCCCGCGTCGCCGCGCTGACTAAAGAAGTCAGGGCCGCGAGAAAAGCGGCGGACGTCAGCGAAAAGCGCAGGGTGCAGGATTTCGAAAAGAACAGACGCAGTCTCGAAAGAGCGCAGATGAAATTCAGAAAAGCGCTCGAAAAGCAGGATAAAAAATATCAGCGTCAGCTCGCGAGAGCAGAGCGCAAACTGAGCAGCAAAGGCGCGGACGTCGAAGCGATGACAATAAGCGACGATCAAAACGGCGACAATTCCGACGAAGTATAATTAACGGGGAAGACCGGGAAGGGAGGAATGACTTTGGCTAAAAAGAAACTGAGAAACAGCGCAATTATTCTCGCGGCTTCTATTCTGTCTTTGATCGCTGTCGCGTTTGCCTGGTTCTACTCCCTTAGATCCGGCAAAGCGGAGTCTTTGGATTTCGTCAGCGTTCATTCCTTCGACGTTGAAGCCTCCTTTACGAAGTTCGGCGAGTACTCCGAGGAACTCGACGCCGGCGACACCGGGAGTCTTAACTTCGAGGAGATCTCCGGTATGGGTTACAAGAATTCGGACGGCGTCGTGACGCTGTGGAAGCCGAAGAAGAATCCCTTCACTGCAGAACCTCTTACGGTCAATATACCCGACGGGACCGCACAGCCCGACCCTGTCACGGGTGAAGTTCCCGAGATCACGGTCTGGGACTGCGACCGCGCCGTCGCGGGTGAGGATTTTTACGAATTCGAGCTCTATTTCAAAAGCACGGATCCGGGCACGGTGTGTCTCGATCCCGAGAGCACGGTGACGCCGAAGACGACCGATCAGAGGATGAGCAAATTCGGACCATTCAGCACCGACTATATAGCCGGAGCCGTCAGGATCTCGGTCAGCGAGGTCGACGAGGCGAGCGGGAACGAGACTCTTAGGATCGTCTGGGCGCCTAACGCGTCGACGGAGCTCATACCGCCGACTCCGGAGGACAGAACGAGAACTCAGACCGGCTGGAGCATAGATACCGACAGCGCAGACGTCGAGGATTATCAGTATTACAGCGGGACCGAACAGCTCGGCGTGGGAGAAGGAGAGCTCGCGGGACTGTTCCACAGCTCCGCGGACGCCGTGAATCCGACCGATATGCCTGTCGCTTCCTTGCTCATGGACAATGAGGTTGGCGCATACTCGGCGCACATTAAAATAAGAATATGGGCGGAGGGAACGGACAGAGAAGCAAAATACCCTCTCGCAGGAGGAAAATTCGAAGCGACGCTCTGCTTTACAAGTATGCCGGCGGAAACAGACCCGGGAGATACAACGTCACAGCAGGGAGGACAGGGCAATGGATAAAAGAAAGAAAAAAATAGTATTGTCGGCAGTGTTAATTTCCCTTGCCGTTTTGCTTGCAGCCGGGCTTACGCTCGCATGGTTCATTAACTTCAAAAGCAACAAGGTCGGCGCTTACACGGTCC
>JAFTEP010000049.1 GCA_017453605.1 Clostridia bacterium | reverse complement strand
GCGCGGCCTCTATCTGAGCGGCAAGAAGATCGAAGCCGAGTCCCGGATGGGTCTCGTTTGCCTCGGACGGATGGTAAGCCCAGCCGTGGTGGCATTTCGAAAAGACGGTGATCGAATTGACGTGACCGCGTTTCAGCGCGTCCTGGAACTGCTTTTTGTCAAAGCGGCTTCCGATCCCCGGGATCTTTTCTGAAGTGTGAAAATCAAGGTGTACCTGGCGAAAATTCATAGTTTTTTCTCCGTTTTTTTTATTTTCTTTCGGCCTTCAGACCGTTTCGTCCCCGTGTTCGTCCATCCAGCGGCACGCCACGTCGTAAGCCTCGTAATCGAGATCAGCCATTGTGTTCGTGTGCAGAACGACTCCCTCTGCTTCGCCGGAGAGTATTTTTTCTCTGTAGAAATCGAGCTGATATTTCACGGCGTCTCCGGATGCCTGTTTCCCGTCGCAGAAATTGTATAGATAGCAGCCGAACATCCTGCGGTTTTTCGGAGTGAGTTTTTTGAAGATCTCGAATTTTTCCGGGATATAGACCGTGTCGCTTTCTTTCCATACCCACATTATAACGCCGTCAAAGGCGTCCATATAAGGCTGGAAATCTTCGTCGTCCTTTTTGTCTATCCCGAATAGTCTGGTGTAAAGCACCATCCAGGTGTCGAGCCTTCTGACTCCGTTGTCGTGCATTCGCGAGATGACTTTTTTGAGGGTTTCAAAATCAAAGCGTTTGTATCTCGGCGGCATACCGGGATCGTCGTTGTTCTTGAAATCGTCGAACACGCCGCAAATGACGTTGGGAAACTCCTTTGCCTCTTCTATGACGGTCTCGATCTTTTCCGGATGGACGACGGCGTCAAAGCAGTCCCATCCGACTCCGTTGAGCGCTTTGAACGATTTGTTGTACTGACGTCTGTTGACTTTATGTCCCATCGGGACCATAAAAACGTTTCTGACCCCCAGATACGCGCAGGCTTCGGCGGGCGTCATCCTCGATTCGAGCTCGTTGCCGACCTTGTGGTTGAAGCAGCCCTCCGGGTGTCCCCAGAGCCAGAATCTGTCTCTCAAAAGCATCTTTTTCTCCCGTAATTTGTTTCTCCAAAAAAGCCGGAGAAAAACCCCGGCTTATTTCAGATCGTGTTTTCAGAAAAGTTCTTTTCCTTCCCATTCGGGCGCGCGCTGAGCGCCGAGAAGCTTGGCGACCGTCGGCGCGACGTCCTTTATGTTCACGTCAACTCCGAATTCTCCCGGAGCAAAATCCTTTCCCCTTATGATGACGGGGATAGTCATATCCTCGGGCTCGGTGGTCCCGTGAGATCTGCCGTGTCCGCCGTGATCGGCGAGAACGATCAGCGTGTGATCCGGCGAAAGGACGTTCTTGACTTTCGCGACTCTGTCGAAGCCTTTGGAAATGGATTTCAGATATTCCTCGCTCATCCAGCCGAACTTGTGGCCGGTCTCGTCCGGATTTCCGAGATAGAGGAAAACAAAATCGGGATCGTGATCTTTTATATACTTTATCGCCTCGTCGGTGAGCTCCTCGTCGCAGTCCTCGTTCGTATGCAGATTTATCATCAGGGATCTGTCGAGTCTGTCGAATCTGCAGAGGTCTCTCAGTTCCTCCCAGGAATAGAACATCGCGCTCTTTTTTCTCGTGAGACCGGGATCGCCTCTGTGGAGCATTTCAAACAGTCCCTTGACGGGTCTGACCTGACGCATATAGATGTTGTCGGTCGTTCCGTGTCTGTCGGGATCGACGCTGTGGAACAGAGACATGTGGCAGGGGAGGGTGACGGAAGGCCAGACCGTCTGCGCTTTAAGAGAATATCTCGATTCACTGAGAAGCTTATTTACTTCGGGATTGCCGCAATTCATCATGCCGTCCGGACGCATCCCGTCCAGAAGTATCATTACGACTTTGTTTTCTACGGTCATTTTTTATTTCCTTTCCTCATTATCTTTGTCGTCGGAATCGTCAGTTCCCGCGACGGATGAGTTTTTCATGCGTCTCTTGGGCATGACGACCTTTTCGATCACTATGATGCCTCCGACCACAACGACGCCTCCTGCGCCGGCGATGATCCAGGGAAGCGCGTCCTTGGCGGGAGAAGAGGGCTCTTTATCCTTGTTCGGTCCTTCGGGATCGGCGACCGTCGTTGACGGACCGTTCGCGGAACCGCTGCCGGAGACGCTGCTCTTGACGGGAAGATTGTGAGTCACTTCGGGATCGCCGCTGTAGCTTGCGTCCGGGGTGTTCGGACCGCTCTCGTCTCTGGTCGATCCTGGAACGGTCTCTGAAGAGGCCGCGGGCGTAGAAGTCAAGGCGGGTTGAGATGAACTCGTGGCGGGAGCGGAAGTCGCGGGAACGGAACTTGAAGCGGGCGCGGAAGACGCGGGCGCGGTCGAAGCCGGAGCCGTGTTCGCGGGCTGCGTCGAAGCCGGAGCGGTCGTCGAAG
Source organism: Clostridia bacterium (assembly GCA_017453605.1). Classification (GTDB taxonomy): domain Bacteria; phylum Bacillota; class Clostridia; order Oscillospirales; family SIG627; genus SIG685. The sequence continues at coordinate 1,585 of JAFTEP010000049.1, read as the reverse complement.
GAGCTCTCGTAGTGGAGTTTCTTGTCGTAGAAGGAGCGTTTGTGCTCTGCGGTGCGGTGGTGAAGGCTATCTCGCTGAAGACCGCGGTAAAGTCTCTGTCCTCAGTGGCTCTGAGATTTGAAGAATAGCCGCTCCAAAGCGAGAACTCGTATCTGGCTCTGTCGTCGGAGCGCTTAAAAGGAACATCTTCGGGGCAGGGGATGACGTCTTCTTTTTTGACCGTATAGGAAGCGAATTCAACTCCCTCGCTCATGAATCTGATCTTGAATTCCGTCGGCTCGGCGGGCGGTTCGGGGACCGTAAAGGCGTTTTTCGACTGATTTTCGCCGTTGGGGTTAGATGCTTTGACGTAGATGAGAGCGTCCTGAGCGTCTCTGAAAACGCTGTAGATCTGTCCGCCGGAGAGAGTAAATATGCTCCTCGTCGCGCCGGTGGACGGATCGAGTTCGATTATCTCGTTTTCGGTGTTGTATAAAAGCTTGCCGTTTTCCGCGATAAGTCCGGAATAGCAGCCCGGCCAGTATCCGCCGTCCGCGGACCACATAGTGTCAAAGCTGTGTACGACCAAACCGGAAAGGGATGAAAAGCTTCCGGTCTTGATCTGATCCGCTTCGGAAGAGCAGTAGTACCATTTTCCGTTAAGATAAACGATGCTCGAAGTGCTCTCGGTCCAGAAAGCGTTGTCGTATTTCTCGGAGGTGCAGTATCCGGTCTCGAAACCGTAGTGAGGGTCGAAAAACGAGCGGTCGGAGATCTTTTTGTCGCTCACGAGGAACTGTGCGTGGGAAACTCTTCCGAGCTTGTCCGGGGTCGCGTCGTCGTGAGTGACGTCGACGTGATACCACTGCCCGTCGATCTGCACTCTGACCCAGGCGTGATACATGTCCTGGCTCGACTCGAGGACGCAGGGAACGTTGATCTTGTTGCACAGAGCGATAAAGGTCATGCAGTATGAGTTGCAGGTGCCCTTCTTTTTTTCGAAGAAGGAGTGGATCTCGGAGGACTGGAAACTCAGGTCGTATTCGAAGTTGCAAGCTATGTAGTCGTGGATGAAAAGAAGCTTTTCCGGTATCGACCAGGAAGACTTCATCTTCGAGACGATCGCGTCGACCTTTTTGTCCACGGATTCTATCACGGCTTTGGCGTCGTCAGCCTCGTAGAAATATGTAGGCTTGACGACTGTGACGGTGTTCGTGCTCGACACGTAGGAAAAAGACGTCTTGCTTCTGTCGGCGACGAAAGCGTAGGGATAGATGTCAAAAAAGTTTGTCAGAACTTCCTTGCACTCGTCTGTGGAGAGCCCGCACTCAGATATGTCGATCTCAGCCTCGTGGTTGAGGATCCCTTCGTATATAAGTTCCATTGCTTTTGTCATGGCGTCGGTCTCGGCGGCGGCGGGGAAAACAAAAGCCGGTACGGACGCGAGGATGAGGATAGCGCACAGAAGGACCGGGATCAGTTTCGCAAGCTTTTTCATCTTTGTTTCGAGCTCCTTGCAGATCAAAATATAACAAAAAATATTATATAATAAACTTATCGAAATGTCAATGTTTTTTGCGTGACGAATTTTTGGGCATTTTGGGTC
>JAFTEP010000048.1 GCA_017453605.1 Clostridia bacterium | reverse complement strand
GTCGATGTTCTGCACCGTGAAGACGACCATTTTCGCGTAGGAGTTGTCGACGTCTCCGGTTATGCCGACGGTCACGAGCTTCACGTTGTCCTGAGAGAGTATCCCCACGGCGGCCGCGGCGACGGCTCCGACGGCGGCGAGCATTACGATCCCCGCCAGAAGAGCCGGGAGCGCGAGACGCAGGGTGCGTTTGAGGAGCGCGGCAAAATATCTCTTCATTTGCTTTCGAGCTCCCAAAGCAGTTTTTCGTCTCCGAGCTCCGGCGAAAACGGGCTCAGGACGCCGTTTTTGAGGATATGGCAGCGAGTAGACGCTTTGAGCCTGTCGGTCTCGTGGGTCACGCAGAAGACCGTCTTCCCGAGAGCGACAAGACTGTCGATATATCCGTCGAGCTGGCGTCTGGAGGGCAGATCGAGCGCGGCGGAGGGCTCGTCGAGAAGAAGCAGCAGGGGATCTCCGCTGAGCGCGCAGCCGATGGAAAGGCGCTTTTTCATACCGCCGGAGAGCTTCGACGCCCTGACCTTAAGAAAGTCGCCTATCCCGAGGAGCTTCAGCAGGCCTTCGGAAAGGGAATGTTCCATTTTTTCTTTTGAGTACCATAAAAGCAGGTTGTCCTTCGCGCTCAGCTCGTCGATGAGCGGAGAGTGCTGAGGGACGTATCCCACGGTGCGGCTCAAAAGCTTTTTGTTTTTGAACAGATCTTCGCCGTTTATCATAAAGCTGCCCGCGTCGGCCTTCAGAGTGCCGCCGAGGATCGAGAGAAGCGTCGATTTGCCGCTTCCGTTCGCGCCGAGGATCGTTATGAGTTCGCCCGCCGAGGCTTCGAGAGAAAGCCCTTTGAGCACATTTTTAGCGCCGTAGCTTTTTTCGAGCCCGAGAATCCGGATTTCGTTCATTTGCTTTCCTTAAAGATGCAGTAAAAGATACTATTAAGATCGGGGGCTGTTTCATTTTTTTAAATGAAACAGCCCCCGAAAAGCGCTGTCGGTTCAGGGTTCGACGGTCAGAAGTTCAAGATCGCGGAAAACTTTGTTGAGGTCGAGCTTTCCGTCGGGGTCGAGATAATCGTTCACGTCGTAGTCGAAGAATTCGAAGGTGCTCTCCCAGTCGACGTCGTAGTTCTCGAACAGCAGGTTGTAGTCGACGTTGTCGAAGAACTGACGGTAAAGCTCGGGATCCTTGAAGACTTTGTTGAGATCGTAATTCCCGGCTTCGTCGAGGACAAGATAGTCCGCTATGCCGACCTGCTCGAGGACCTTTTCCCAATCGGCGTTCGTGAACTCGAAGTATTCGTTGAAATCGATGTCGTCGATGTCGTAGTCGTCAAAGTCGTATTCGTAGGTCTCGTCGGCGTCTTCGGTTTCGTCGGCGTCCGGATCATCGTCGTCGTCCCAGTCGTAGTCATAGTCGTCGTCGTCCCAGTCATAGTCATAGTCGTCATCGACCGTTTCGGTGCTGCCGCCGGCGATGGATCTCGAAAGGGAGTTGATGAGCGAATCGCTCAATTCCTCGGGAACGCCCGCCTTTGTGAGGGAGTCCTTGACGTCGGAAAGCAGGTTGCCGTTCACGGTCCCGAGCCAGCTGTTGAGCTGCTGTTCGTCGTTGACGCTCATTCCTTCAAATTTTGCAGGATCAGACGCCGTTTTGAGCGAGCCCTTGTTGGAGAGTGTCAGAAGGTTTGATTTGCCGACGTTGACGGCGACGGAGAAGTCGTTCTTGGTCTCGTTTATATCGAGATCGAGCTCGATCGAGAGAGAGGGGAGGATGCTCCCGATGACGCTCGTTCCGGACGCGGACGCTTCGGTGTCGGAGAACGCGGTCGGAGTGTATTCGACTTCGGACGGCTTTTTGAAAAACAATTCGCCGAGATCCTTGCCGGCGCCGATCCTGATCTTGCCGGAAGCGACCTTATCTTCGAGAGAGATCTTCGCGTCGGTCAGCTCGACGGTCAGGACTTCTTTTTCGGTGACCTTGAGACTGCCCTTTCCGGTGAGCTTGTCGCCGGAATAGGCGCCGTCGAAGGACGCCTCGAAGAAGATCCGGTCCTTTTGTTTGAGGGAGGTCTCAAAATTCAGCTTGGAAGAGCTCTTTTCGCCCTCGCAGACGAATCTGATCCCGCCCATATTTGCCGCGAAATCTTCCGAGGTCTTGATCTCGAAGGCGAATTTGTCGCCCTTCTCGGTCCGGATCGCGCTGAGAGTCTGATTTTCGGTCTCAACTTCAAAGCCCTTGATGACGGCCTTGGAGTCGGTGTAGAGCCTGAGCTTGATATCGTTGATCCCGAGCTTGTAGTCCTTGTCCTTCATCTTTTCGACGGCTTCGTCGATCTTCCCTCCGAACTGGCCGTCGTACCACTCGTCGAAATCGAAGTTGTACTGATAGGGGTATGAGTCACCGTAGATGCCTTTGTATCTCTCGGCGGTCATCTCTTCCTGGGTCTTCATGTATTCGAAGACGCTGCGGAGGACTTCCTTGACCTCTTTGTCGGTCTTGGCTTTGCTGAGGACGGCGGTGACGACGTTTTTGACGGTCTTCTCGGTGATCTTCACTGTGATGACGGTGAAGTTCTGTTCGAGGGATCCCGCCTTGACGGTCTTGTCTTCCTTGGAAACGCTGTCGAGGTTTTCGACGACGACGTCCTTATAGCGCTCTATGAGCGTCTTTACGGCCTCGTATTCGGGAAGGACAAGGCCGGTCATCTTATCGGAAGAGGAGGAGATCGTGCCCGCGACGTCGCCGGATCCGGCGGCGGAGGAAAGCTTCTCTTTCAGCCCGTTCACGTCGATGAGGACGGCCTTGGAGTTGATCAGAGGGACGTTCAGACCGAGCGTTCCGGTCTCGGCGTCGAGGAAGAAGTCGACGTCGGCGAGAGCTTCGCCGTTGAGCTTGAGAGTGGCTTTTCCGGAGGTCAGAAGACCCTTGGAGTCGACGGCGATGTCGAGCCCGACGTCTCTGAACCAGCCCAGATCCACTCCGGAGCCCTCGGGGATGAGTTCGGAAAGCGCGCTTCCGAGCGTGAGGGTGAGAGCGCTGTCAAGATGCTTGTTGATGTCGATCTTGCCGGCGGACACCTTGTCGCCCGCGGCGGCGGCGAGCATCGTGCGGGAGGCGGAATAGACGGTGCTGATCTCGTCGGACGCCTCTTCCTTGGCTTCGTCGACGGTCTTGTCGACCGCGAGCTTGAGGTATTCCTCGTCGGATTTGAAGGTCTTGGTGAATAAGGTCTTGGTCTCTTCCCAGTGGGTGGCCGCCCACACTCCGGCGCCGATCAGCGCGAGGAGAACGACGACGAGGATGATCATACCGACGTGCGATTTCTTCTTAGCCTTGACCGGCTGCTGCGGCTGCTGATAAGCGGGCTGCTGGGGCTGATACTGGGGCTGCGGCTGCTGATAAGCGGGCTGCTGGGGCTGATACTGGGGCTGCGGCTGCTGATAGGCGGGCTGCTGAGGCTGATACTGGGGCTGCTGATAGGCGGGCTGCTGGGGCTGATACTGCGGCGCCGCGTTATAGGCGGCGTTCTGCGCCTGGTCGGCGTAGCCCTGAGCCTGCGCGGCGTAGCCCTGAGCCGCGTTCTGCGCCTGGTCGGCGTAGCCCTGAGCCGCGTTCTGCGCCTGGTCGGCGTAACCCTGCGCGGCGTTCTGCGCCTGGTCGGCGTAACCCTGGACGGCTTCCTGCGCCTGAGCCGCCGCGTCCTGAGCCTGAGCGGCGGCGTCCTGAGCGGCGTTCTGCGCCTGAGCCGCGGCGTCCTGAGCGGCGTTCTGAGCCTGAGCCGCCGCTTCCTGATCGTTCCCGAGCGGAGCTCCGCACTCGGTGCAGAACTTCACGTTGTCGGGGATGTCGTTAGAGCAAAACGGACATTTCATGTGTATATCTCCTTTTCGTGACGTGTCGATCCTGATATCAGCGGCAGATCGGGGATCGGGTGAAAAATTAAAATACCGCTACTATAAATAATATATCACAAATATAAATCAGATGTCAAGAAAAAAACAAAAAAAACCGCTGTTTGACTTGACTGAGCGCGCCGCGTGGGGTATAATTTTTCCGTAGGCCCGGGTATGGACGAACGGAGGCTTTAAATGGGAAATAATCTTGAAGGGCTCTTCTCGCCGCACGGCGTAAGGGACGGCGGAAGATTCGACGTCGCCGTGATCGGCGGCGGGACCGCGGGAGCGTTTGCCGCCGCGAGCGCCGCTGACGCCGGAGCGAAGACCCTGCTCATAGAAAAAAACGGAGTGCTCGGCGGCACGATGACGGTTGGGGGAGTCTCGTTCCCGGGGCTGTTTTTCGCCTGGGGAGAGCAGATCATCGGCGGCAAGTGCTGGGATCTCATAAAGCGCGCCGAGGAGCTCGGAGGCGCAGATATCCCCGAAATGATCCGCGTCCCGAAGCACCATTTCGATCTTCAGATAAGGCTCAACCCTTTCGTCTGGGCCGCCGCGCTCGACGAAATGATAAATAAATACGGCGTGAAGCTTCTTCTCCACACGATGCTCGCCGACGCCTGTCCCGAAAACGGCGGCGTCGCTCTCATCCTCGCGCAGAAGGACGGCATGAAAAAAGTCCGGGCGAAAAAGATCGTCGACTGCACCGCGGACGCCGACGCCGTGAGGATGCTCGGCTTCCCGGTCGAAAAGAGCACATCGCTCCAGCCCGCGACTCTTTACGTCAGGGGAACAAAACTCGATCCCCAGCCCGATCTCGACGCGCTCGGCGCCGAGGCGGAGAAGGCGCTGGAGGACGGACGGCTCCCGCCGTGGGTCAAGCCACGCTCCTGCGTCAAGCTCGTCAAGGGTCTCGACATCTCGTATCACGTCGACTGTCCCGCGGACGCGGACGGCTCGGAGGGCAAGACGCGGCTGGAAGTCGCCGCCCGCCGGGACGCGCTGAAGGTCGCGGAGTTCATAAGAGCTTTTCCCGGTTGTGAGAAGTTCACGTTCGATGCTTTCGCGCCGGAGTGCGGCGTGAGGGAGACCTGCCGCATCGTCGGGGAGACTGTCGTCACCGCCGACGACTACATCTCAGGCAGGGTGTTCCCGGACGCTGTCTGCAACGCCTTCTATCCGATCGACCGCCACAAGCCTCCCTACGCGATCCACCAGGTCTTCTTCAAAGAGGGAGAGTATGCGACCGTGCCGTATTCGGCGCTCATCCCGCGCGGATCGGACGACGTCCTCGCCGCCGGAAGGTGCATCAGCGCCGACGCCGACGCTCTCAGCGCGCTGAGGGTCCAGGCGGTCTGTATGGCGACGGGTCAGGCGGCGGGCTGCGCCGCGGCGATCGCTGCGGGGCTTTCCGGGAGCGTGAGAGAAGTCGATATCAAATCTCTCAGAGCCGAGCTTAAAAGACAAAACGCGATCCTACCCAAGGAGATCAAAGAATAATGAACGCTGAAATCATCCTCGTCGGGACAGAACTTCTGCTCGGCGACATAATCGACACCAACGGGAAATATCTCGCCCGCGCTCTTGCTTCGATGGGAATAAACCTTTTCTATCAGACCGTTGTCGGAGACAACCGCGAGAGGCTTCTTGACGTGATCCGCCGCGCTCTTACAAGGAGCGATATCCTGATCTTCTCCGGCGGGCTCGGTCCGACCGCGGACGATCTGACGCGCGAGACCGTCGCTGAAGCGATGGGGCTTGAACTGAAGGAAGACGAAGAGACCGTGAAGAGGCTCAGGGCCTTTTTCGCGGGCAGGAACATGACTTTAAACAATCTGCGCCAGGCGCTCGTTCCGGAGGGAGGACAGGTCCTCACCAACGACTGGGGTACCGCCCCGGGACTGTATATAAAAAAGGACACTAAACAGGTCTTCATGCTTCCCGGACCGCCCCGCGAGCTCGAACCGATGTTCGAGGCGAGGGTCAGACCGATCCTGGAAAAGGAATCTTGCCGCGTTTTCGTTTCGACAGACCTCAACCTCTACGGGATCGGAGAATCCTCCGCGGAGGCGAAGCTGAGGGATCTCATGGAAAACCCCGACCCCACACTCGCGCCCTACGCCGGGAGCGGAGAGGTGAGGCTAAGGATCACTTCCTCCGGCTCGTCGCGCGAAGAATGTCTTGAAAAAAACCGCTTGATGCTCGAAAAGGTGAGGGAGAGGGTAGGAGAATATATCTACGCCGTCGACGGCGAGAGCCTCGAAAAGGCGCTCGTCGAAAGGTTTTCCAAAAAGGGGCTGAAGGTCGCCGCCGCCGAATCGCTGACCGCGGGGCTGATCTCGTCGCGCATCGGCTCGATCCCGGGCGCGAGCGAAGTCATGGAAGAGGGGATCGTCACCTACTGCGACCGCGTCAAGCGCGAGGCGCTCGGAGTGAAAAAAGAGACGCTTGAAAAATATTCCGCCGTCAGCGAAGAGACCGCCGCCGAAATGGCTCAGGGCATTAGGCGCGTCGCCGGGAGCGACGTCGGGATCAGCGCCACGGGCTACGCGGGACCGACCGGAGAAAACGTCGGACTTGTCTACGTCGGCGCGTCGTTTAAGGACAAACTCATCGTCAGAAAGCTCGAGACCCGCCGCACGAAGCTCGAACGCAACTACATCCGCGCCCTCGCCGCCAACGCCGCGCTCGCCTTGGCGCTGCAGATCACGGACCTTTTCGGATACGAAAACGGCGAAATAAACCTTTGATCGGAGATATAAAAATGCTTGAACAACAGTTTGATTCCATCATTTCCGGATGCCGGAGCCTTTTTGAAAAGAAGATGGGCGACTACGGCGCGACCTGGATGTTTTTCAGGTACGAGTCGATCGCCGATCAGCTCTGGATCAAGATCCGCCGCGTCAGGGTCCTTGAGACCAACGGCGGCAACGCGCTCATCCCCGAGGGCAGGGAGGAGGAGTTCGTCGGCATCATCAATTACGCCGTGATCGCGCTCATGCGCCTGAAGATGCCCGAGCTGTTCCCGGACGGGGACAGGGTGATGCTCGACACCGCTCTTGTCGAGAACATCGGGGTAGAGGCCGCATCGAACGCGTACGCGAAGATCGCCGAAGAAGCCAAGGCGCTGATGATAAAGAAAAACCACGACTACGGAGACGCCTGGCGCTCGATGGACCCGGTCTCGATCACGGATCAGATCATCATAAAGATCTACCGCATCAAGAACATCCTGAAAAACGGCGGGAAAGTGAGCGTCAGCGAGAATATAGACGCCCAGCTTTTCGATATAATAAACTACAGCGTGTTCGCGCTCATCCGCGCCCGCGAGGGCAAAGAGAACGGGGAGAGAATATAATTACATCAACGGGACTTTATCGGTGAAACTATGGCGAACAAGAACGAAAAATCACCCAAAAGATCACAGGACGCCCTCAATCTGCGCGACACTCCGCTCGGAAAGACCGTAGTCATAACAAAGGTCAACGGCGAGGGCGCGCTGAGAAGGCATTTTCTCGATATGGGCATCATCCCCGACACGGAGGTCACTCCGGTGAAGTACGCGCCTATGGGAGACCCGGTCGAGCTTCTCATCCACGGCTACAAACTGACCCTGCGTCTCGACGACGCGGCGAAGATCGAGGTCGCGGACGCCGGGGAAAAAGAAAAAGCCGATCCGCCCGCCGATCCGGAAAGATCGGACATCCCTCACCCCGGTCTCGGCGAGGGCGGCAGGTTCCACGAAAAGAGCACCGAGGCTCCGCTGCCGGACGGGACGGTTTTGACCTTCGCGCTCGTCGGCAACCAGAACTGCGGCAAGACGACGCTCTTCAATCAGCTCACCGGCGCGAATCAGCACGTCGGAAACTTCCCGGGAGTGACCGTCGACAGGAAGGACGGCGTCATAAAGGGGCATCCGGACACGCTCGTCACCGACCTTCCCGGGATATATTCGATGTCGCCCTACAGCTCCGAGGAGATCGTTTCGAGAAACTTCGTCCTCGACGAGAAGCCCAAGGCGATCATCAACATCCTGGATGCGAACAATATAGAAAGAAATCTCTATCTCACGCTCCAGCTTCTGGAGACCGATATCCCGATGGTAGTCGCTCTCAACATGATGGACGAAGTCACCGTCAACGGCGGCAGCGTCGACGTGAACGGGATGGAGGAAATGCTCGGAGTGCCGGTGGTGCCGATCTCCGCCGCCAAGAACCAGGGCATAGGAGAACTGACCGAGCACGCGATCCACGTCGCGCACTTCGCGGAGCGTCCCCAGCCGAGGGATTTCTGCGACGCCAACGAGCGCGGAGGCGCCCTGCACCGCTGCATCCACGGCATCCGCCACCTGATCGACGATCACGCCCGCGACGCGGGGATCCCGCAGAGGTTCGCGGCGTCAAAGGTCGTCGAGGGCGACGAGCCGATAATAGAACGTCTGAAGCTCGACGCCAACGAGAGGGAGGCGCTCGAGCACATCGTCAGCCAGATGGAGAAGGAATATGGGCTCGACCGCGGCGCCGCCGTCGCGGATATGCGCTTCTCGTTCATCAACAGGGTCTGCCGCAGATGCGTCGTCAAGCCCGCGGAGAGCCGCACGAGCCTCAGAAGCGAAAAGCTCGACCGCGTCCTGACCGGCAAATACACCGCGATCCCGCTCTTCATCCTCATAATGGGTCTGGTGTTTTTCCACACCTTCAACGTGATCGGGGGCTTTTTGCAGGAGCTTCTGGAAAAGGGAATCGACTCGATTTCCGCGGCGACCGACGCCGCGCTGACCGCCGCCGGAGTCAACAGCGTCATCCACGGGCTCATCATCGACGGCATCTTCGCCGGAGTGGGCGGAGTTTTGAGCTTTCTGCCGATCATCGTCACGATGTTCTTCTTCCTGTCCCTCATGGAGGACAGCGGATATATCGCCCGCGTCGCCTTCTTTATGGATAAGCTTTTACGTAAGCTCGGGCTTTCCGGCAGGAGCATCGTGCCTATGCTCATCGGCTTCGGCTGCACGGTCCCCGCGGTCATGTCCACGCGCACCCTCCCCAGCGAGAGGGACAGACGCATGACGATCCTTCTGACGCCGTTCATGAGCTGTTCTGCGAAACTGCCGATCTACGCGTTCTTTGTCGACGCCTTCTTCCCGAGACACAAGGCGCTGATTATGGTCGGGCTTTACGTTCTCGGCATCGTGTTCGGGATCCTCGCCGCCCTCGTGTTCAAGAGCTCCCTCTTCAAGGGAGAGGCGGTGCCTTTCGTGATGGAGCTTCCCGACTACCGTCTGCCGGGCGCGAAAAACGTGCTGAGGCTCTTGTGGGAAAAGGCCAAAGACTTCCTGCAGAGGGCGTTCACGGTCATCCTCGTCGCGACTGTCGTGATCTGGCTTCTGAAGAGCTTCGATCTGAGAGTCGATCTCGCGTCCGATCCCTCGACGAGCATCCTCGCGGTCATCGCCGGACTG
>JAFTEP010000047.1 GCA_017453605.1 Clostridia bacterium | reverse complement strand
TCCTCGGCGACGTCGGAGAACTCGGCGACAGGCTCCTTATCGACGCCCACGGCAAGTATCTCAAGAGCGACGTCGTTCAGATCGCGCACCACGGATTCTTTTCCTCCACGAGCGAGTTTTACGATTACGTCGATCCCGATATCGTTCTCTGGCCAAACACAGAGAGCGCTCTGCCGATGCTTATGAAATATATCGGCGTGGATTATCACCTCACGCGCGAGCTCCACGTCAAGGACTGCATCCTTTCCGATTTCGGCACCGTCTGCCTGACGATGCCCATCCGACCCTCCGTCGCGCCGTATTTTCCGCCTTCAAGCGGTCACATCAAGTCCCCGGCGCCGCACTTTGAGATCCCGAGGGCTCCCGATGGCTTCGATCACCGCGATCCCGATTCTCCCGCTTGGGAGAAAGCGCCCCGGTTAGATCTTATCCCGGAATTCACCTCTCGGCACAAGGACGATGTTTTTTCGAACGTCAGGATCCTCTGGGACGGGAGCGGCGTTTATCTGAAGACCGAGTTTTACAAGGAACTTTTGCCTTCCGATCCTCAGAGAGTCTCGACTACCGACTGCAACAACGTGAGGATATATTTTGCCGAAAAGCCCATGCTCGACTACTACGCTTCGTGGAACGACGTTAAAGGCGAGGGCGTCTACGAAAAATTGATGCTTTATCCCGAGATAAAGCCCAGATTCGGCGCATACACCGATCAGCCTGAGGTCTGCGACGCCGTCAGCCGCGATATCCCCGGCGGTTACGTCGTGACGGCTAAGATAATGTTTACCTCCAACCATTCCTCCGGCGATCTCGTTTCCGTCAACGTCAAGGCGAGCGCCGTCGACGAGGCCGGGAAGGGAAGGACCGCATGTTTTTCGATGCTCGATCAGAGCGAAGCGCACTACGTCTACAAGCGCCCCGCCTGCCTTGTCGTCGCAAAGCTCGTCTGACGGAGGAAGATGGATATGCCGACCTATCTTCATCAGATCGACGTCGCAGACAATCCCACGTCCGGCATGAGCTATGCCGTCCAGAGCGGCGGCAGCGTCGTTATGATCGACGGCGGCTGCGACGGAGGGGATGCCGAACTGACTCTTGAATATCTGAAAAAGATAACGGGAAAAGAGATCCCCGTCGTCGACGCGTGGTTTATCACTCACCCTCATCTCGATCATTTCTTCTGCCTCAAAGGGATCGGCGAGCGCCATTCAAAAGAGATAATCATAAAAAAGATCATCGCCCGTTTTCCTCCCGAAAGCTTTCTTGAAAACGCTGAACCCGCCTGCGTCAACCAGACGCGCCTGTTCAATGCTGCTGTCAGGAACTTTGATGGAGCCGAGTTTATTGAGCCCAGCGCCGGAGACAGCTTCGTTTTCGGCGAGGCGAAGTTCGACGTTCTCTATACCTTCGCCGACCTTCCCGTTTTAAACGGCGGAAAGGGGATGAAGATCAACGACACCTCCACGGTATTCAGACTCACCTCGTCCGGTCAGACGGTGCTCTTCCTCGGCGACGCTCAGGTGGACGCCGACAGAGTGCTCATCGACAAATACGGCAAGGATCTCAAGTCCGACGTCGTACAGCTCGCGCATCACGGCTTGAACGGTTCTACCCTTGAAACCTACCGCCTTATCGACCCTGGGATCGTTCTCTGGCCGGAGGAGCTTCCCGCAGCCGAGCTCCTTCCGTGGATGGTCGACGTCGACAGGGAGCTGTTTTCAGACAGCTTCAACGTGAAAGAAGTCGTCATGCAGGGACAGGGCACGCGCGTCATGGAGATGCCGATCCGCCCGTCGGTCGCTCCCTATGAAGTAAAGTTTCCCGACGAAGAGCTTTTCAAAAAGTTCCTTACGCCGGATCTTGCCCTTCACCTCTTCGACAGCGCGCCTGACGTTTCGGATCCCGCTGACCCGGCTTGGGAAAACTCCGATCTCTTCTTATTCCCGACCTACACCGGCAGCCGCGGGAAGAAAAAAACGCAACTCACTATGCACCGTACCGACGAGGGGTTATATTACCGCATCCGCGTTTCGGGGCTCGACAGACCCGGCTTTTCTGATCCCGACAGCTTTTCGAGATATGCGGGCGATTGCGTCAGGATCCATTTCAGCGAATCCCGCGACCCGAATTTTGATATTACCTGGTCGAAAACCTCCCGCTCCGACTGCTTCAGGGATCTGAGACTGTTCCCCGCGCCGATGAACTGCGCGGGAGGCGCATTCAACAGTATCCCGTCCCGTTTTGTATCTTCGGGTTCCATAGAGCCCGACGGCTTTTGCGTATGTTCGTTTATTCCGTTTTCAAGACCTCACGAAAAAAAAGACGTTATCGGCTTTCACGCCGAAGTCAATCTTCACGCATATCTTGACGGATTCAGACCGATGAAGGTGCTTCTCAACGCCGCTCCGTACGCTGAACGTTACAGATTTTTCCAGGGCGGC
>JAFTEP010000046.1 GCA_017453605.1 Clostridia bacterium | reverse complement strand
GGGACAAAAGGACCGGCGGTCCGCATTTTCTGCGGACCGCCGGAAGAGGCGCGTTTAAAATTTTATCAATCCTGGATTATCTGGACTCTGCCGAGATTGTTGTGGATCGAAAGGGTGATGATCTTGTTTCTGTCGGCGTTCTGATCCTGCTTCGGAACGTAGACGTATCCGAGATTGTCGGTCGTGACGGCGTTGATCGTCCAGACCAGGGGCAGATAGACCGTCACGTCGCCGAGATTGTCGCAGATCTCGATCTTGCCGCCGCCGGCGTATTCGTCGCGGTTGACGGTGAAGACCTTGACGTTGCCGAGATTGTCCTTGATGAGGCAGGTCGAGGGATCGTTCGCGTTGACGTAGAGAGTGGAGTTTCCGAGCTTTCTCGTGTTGGGCGCCTTCTCATAGCCGTCGCTCTTGGGCAGGAGCATCTTGAGTCCCACGGTCAGAAGCAGCGCCGCGAGGAGCACGACCCAGTTGTTGATGAGATTGCCGTTCCCGTTGGGATCGCCGACGGCGTTTGCGATGACCGGTTCTATCGCGATGAACAGGAAGGCGAGAGGGAAGAAGATCCTCGCGAATCTCATTTTGATCGCGTCGTAGATAAACCATGCCGCGAACAGCACCGCTGCGATGATGCGGATGGGTCCGATGTTCGTTCCTAACGAGACTCCCGCGCCCTCGAGGATGAGGATGAGAGCCGCCAGGATGAGCACCGCGCCCCAGAAAACGGAGCGGCTGACGTTCAGTTTCTTCATTTTTTCAACCTCGTTTCTTCAATGGTGTCCCGCAGGTTTTTGAAGTACATGCGGGATATGAAAATCTTTTTTCCCGTACCCGGGAAGCTCGCCTCTCCGACTCCGGTCGGGGAGCGCGACAGCGAACGGACGTGAGAGCTGTTCACGATCGAGCTCTTCGAGGCTCTGACGAAGCTTCTCGGCAGAAGCTCCTCGAGTTCTCTCAGCCTCAGCGGGCAGGCGAAAACGTCCTTCGCGGTGTGCACCCACAGCTTTTCGCCGGAGGTCTCCGCGAAAATGATCTCGCCGACCGGGATGAAGCATTCCGCGTCGCCGCTTCTGACCACCAGCTCGTCCGAGCCGGACAGCGCTTTCGTTACGGCGTCCTGCAGTCTTTTGAGTTCGGGAGTGATCTCTTTTGCACGGATCACGATCTCCTCGTCCCTTTCGGGGTCGATCTCGATCTTCAGCTTCAACTCTTGTCACCTCTCTGCTGCGTCATGATTATAAGCCCGGCGCGATGAGTTTGTAAAGCCCTTTTCGCCGACCGGTAGATTTTTGGCGGCGACCGGTAGAAAATAGAGCGCTTTTTGTTCAGAAGATCATCCTTTTCGTGCCTGCGGGGAGCCTGATCGTCCAGCTCTGCAGTCTGAGCCTGTCGGAAAGATACCTGTCGCGGAAATTCGAGCACTCGCAGTCGTACCAGAGTTCCCCGAGCTTCAGATCTCTGAGAGTGGGGAACTGACCGAGATCTATCTGCCAGGGTCCGGGATCGAGAGTGAAATCTTTCTCGCTCTTCAGTGTCTTCACCGCGGCTCTGAGCCAGTCGGCGGGTCCGAGCGCCCTGTCCCCGACCCAGACTATTTCGGGCAGGAAGTCGTTTTCTCTTATGAGACGCGCCGAATTTATGACGTCTTCGGCTTTCAGCTTCACGCTTTCCGTTATCGCGTAAGGCTCGCAGATAAAGCCGGACACCTCGCCGCACTCGCGGAGGGGGAGTCCCTTGAAGACGTCGGCGAAGGAATAGAATATATCGCTCAGACAAAGCGATTCGGGCTCCGTGACCGGGAAGAGCGCTTGGTCGAGCTGAGGGATCAGCTTTTTGAGAAGCTCTTCGGTCACGGTCCGTTTGCCGTCGAAATACCCGGCGTAGTCGCCGAAGGTGCCGAACTCGAACCTGTCGTCCTCCCGTATCATCCTCACGAGCTTTCTGAACCTTTCAAAGAAAAGCTCCGTCTCCTCCGGCGGTCTTTTCGGGCTCGGGACGTACTTATCCGGGTCGGTGTTCCTTCCGTTGAAGTTTATCGCGTCCCAGAACTCTGAGGTGCAGTCAATATTGGGATGGTGGTAGATGACGAAGACCTCCTGTCCGGCGGCTTTTTCGTCGAGGACCTTTTTCATCCCCTCTTCATCCATCGAAAAAAGTGTGTCGTCGAGACAGAAGTTGTATCTTAACTGCGTCATATTGCAGAAGCTGATCGGACGGGAGCTGACCTTGTCCTTCACCGGGCTCGCGGCGTAGACGGGGATCCCCAGCCTGTGATAGCCGTACTGGGCGATATAAGTGAACGAGGCTCCCGGAGGCACGGCCGACGCGAGAGATTCCCTCCCGAAGATCTCCTTCACGATCCGGATCCCCTCCCGTTCGCGCTCGTCAAAAGCCGCCGACGCCGCGCGCGGATCGCAGACGTCGGTCAGCTCCACGAGGTTCGGGTGCACCGAGTGGGTGTAGGAGTGGAAGCCGATCTCGTGATGGTTTTTCAGTTCGTCGATCACGTCCTGCCTGCCCCATTTCTTCAGGGCTTCCGCGAGAAGGCCGACGACCTGGAAACAGCCCTTCGCGCCCTCTTCTCTGAGGATCCTCGCGCATCGCAGGATGCTCTCCGCCGCGAAATCGTTCACGAAATCTTCTGTGTCGAAGCTGAAAACGACCTTTGTTTTCTTTTGCATATCTCATCCCTCCGCGGACAAAGATTTTTTTGTTTTTAATACGACTTATGATCTTTCGGCAGGCTTTTTGTCAATAGATCCCGTACAGCTTACCGCCTATCTCCTCCGACAGTTTTTGGGGATCTCTCATATCCAGCTGTCTGAGCCAGACCGCCATCGTTCTGTCGGCGTCTTTTTCACCGCGGTTGCACCATTTGTAATAAGGTATCAATACAAGATCGGCCTTCCCTGAGGTCTTGGCGCGAACGGTCTCTCCCGTTATTTCAAACTTCGGATCGGCGGAAATTTCCGCGTCGACGCTGCCGCCGTTGTCAAAGCCCTCCGCGCACATTATGAACGGTCCGTGAGTCACAGCGACTTTTCCGTGGTTTTCCATAACTTTCGGGTTGCAGAACACTCTGCGGACCGGCGTGTCGAATTTTACTTCTATCGGCTTTTCGGCGCTCCACACGCCCTCGAGTACGGCGTATCCGTTTTCGATCTTGTGATTTTCGGACACACTGAAGTTTTCCGCGTATTCCGGGATGCGGATCCTGAGAGTCATTTTCTTGCCCTTTGAATCGACGCTTACAGTCCCGTCCGACTGCCTGACGGAAAACTCCCCGTTTTCAAAGCTGCTGCCGATAAACATGTTGACGTTGAGGCTGTTTTCGCCGTAGGAATAAATAAAGCTGCCGAGAGCGGAGAAGATCTTCAGGAGCATAGGCGGGCAGCAGGGGCAGTCGTGCCACTCCCACCTTTGCAGTTTGCCGTCGCTCTCGAGCGGATTCTGATAGAAAAAGTGTCTGAAGTCGCCGCCGACGGCCGAAAGGATGTTGTTGTAGAGCGATCTTTCAAAGCAGTCGAAATACTTTGAATCCGGCGAAACGATGTTTAGTTCGGTGTTCCAGAACGCCAGACCTATCGCCGCGCAGGTCTCGAGATACGCCTTGTTCGGGAGCTTGTAGTCTTCGTCAAAGCCTTCGATGTCGTGTCTTGAGCCGATACCTCCGCTTATGTGGAGCTTCTTGTTGACGACGTTGTCCCAGAGACTGTTCAGGGTCTCAAAAAAGTCTTCTCTGTTCTTTTCCTGCGCGACCACCGTCGCGCCGAGATAGCAGAGCATAGCCCTGACAGAATGTCCGACCGCCTCGGTCTGTTTTGAAAAAGTGACGTGATCCTGGTTGTAATACGGCAAAAACCTCTTGCACAGAAAGCGCCCTTCATGGTCGCCTCTGGCGTCGTACCAGAATTCGGCGATATCAAGATATTCCTCGGGTCTTACGCCGTATTCCTCGGCGAGCCCCTTGAGACCGGCGTCGTCGCGGAAAAGGCGGTACAGCTTCACGAACGCTTCTTCCGGCAGGGAATGACCGGGGATTATGTTCTTTTTCGGCGGTCTTCCTATGGTCTTCACGATAAGATTCGCCGCTTTCACCGCCGCGCCGAGAAGCGCGGTCTTTCCCGTCGCGTTATAGTGGCTTATCGCCGCTTCGATCAGACAGCCGTGATCGTACAGATCGTGCTGGACAACTATGTCGCCGTCGTTATCTCCCCAGCGTTTGTCGGGGTAGTTCTGCATCGTCTTCGTGCAGATGAATCCGTCCTCGTCCTGCGCCGAGGTGATGATCTCTATCAGTTTGTCGACGTAAGCCTCCAGCACGACGTCTTTTCTGTCCGCCAGAAAGTCGCAGGCTCCCCGAAGCGATTCATAAAGCAAGCCGTCGGAAAACGGACGCCCTATGTGCTTTGCGCCGTCGTGATCTATCACGGAATAAAAATTCGTGAGAAAATCGTTTTCCTCAAGTTTGTTGAAGACGTACGGCATCATGACGTTTCTCACGTTTTCAAGATACGGCGTCCAGAAACCGTCGTTTATTTTCACGCTGCCCGCTTTCGGATATTTCTGATACATAACGCTTCCTCTTTTTCTCTTTTTCTCTTTTTTCTCAAAAAAAAGACCTTCTCAGAGCCGTGTCCGGACGTCTGAAAATACCGATTTTTGTTTTCTACAGTATAGCATATAATCCCCTGCATTTCAACTCTAAGGCCGAAAAATCTTGACCGCGTTTTTTTATGGTGGTATAATATCGATAAATCGAAAAAGCGGAGTATTTATTTATGAAATCTTCCGGTCTGACCGAAAAGCCCGGTTACAAATGGGTGATAGTGTTCGCCTGCTGTCTGACAGTCTTCACGACTCTCGGCTTCTGCAGCTCGAACAAGAGCATCTATCTCGACGCCGTCACCAAGGCGAACGGCTTTTCGAGGTCTCTTTTTTCGATCAACGACAGCTTCAGATACGTGACCACCGCCGTCGTCAACGTCTTTTTCGGCGCTCTCGTCGCAAAATTCGGCACAAAAAAGCTCATTATGTTCGGCTTTATGAGCCTGATCGCTTCCTGCGTCCTCAATTCCGTCGCAGGCAGCCTTTTTCTCTTCTATCTGGCGGGCGCGCTTCTGGGTCTGGGCTTTTCGTTCACCACGACAGCGATGGCGGGCTGCGTCGTCAAGCGCTGGTTTGAAAAGAACAGAGGCACGGTGATGGGCGTGATCCTCGCCGCCAACGGTCTCGGCGGCGCTCTTGCGATACAGATAGTTTATCCGATCGTCTACGATCCCTCCGATCCATTCGGATACCGCAGGGCGTACAGACTCATCGCGGCGATCCTTCTGGGAGTCCTGATCGTCGCCGCCGTGCTTATGAGAGAAAAGCCCGCTTCATCTATTGAGGGGGAGAACGCCGACAGATCCGCAAAAACTCAGAGCGCGGGACCGGATTTCTCGGTTGTCAGAAAGAGCGCCGTCTTCTGGATAACGGCGGTCTGCATCTTTTTTTCCGGCTTCATGCTCCAGGGAGTGAGCGGGATCGCCGCCGCTCACATGAGGGACGCCGGGCTCGACGACCTCTTCATCAAGACGCTTTTGAGTATCGGTTCTTTCGCGCTGACTTTCTCCAAATTTCTGACCGGCTTCATTTACGACAGGCTCGGCATGAGGTTCACGCTCTTTCTCTGTTTCGGCTGCGCCGTAGTCACGATGGTCTCGCTCGCGCTCATATCCCCGAGCTCCTCCGGCAGGATCGCCGCCGCGGTCTACTCCGTCGTCCACACTCTCGCGCTCCCGCTCGAAACGATCATGCTCCCGATCTTCGCCGGCGACTTCTTCGGCGACAGGGCGTTCGAAAAAACGCTCGGCGTCTTCGTTTCGTTTAACACCGCGGGCTTCGCTCTCGGAAGCCCCGTGATGAACGCGGTCAACGAACTTTTCGGCTCCTACGTCCCGGCGTTTTTCGTCTGCGCGGCTCTCATGCTCATCGTCCTCGCTGTCATGCAGTTCTCGGTCGGCAGATCCCGCGTATTGCGCAGGGGAGAATGAAATCATTGTATAAAAAAAGGCGGGCGGGATCATGGCCCTTTCCTATCGGTGATGTATTGTCTGTGAAGTCTGATTTTGCGTGAAATACAAAGGCGTTTTCCCGGACGACACCGACTTCAGTCAGCACAAATAATCGGGACAGAATGCCCTCCCTGTGGTAAAATGACGGCACAGTCAAGGAGAAAGGAGAAATGCGTATGGATTGGGTCGCGGGAATGCAGGGGGCGCTTGACTACATCGAGGCAAATCTGACCGAGGAGATCGATTATGAAAAGGTCGCGGCGGTCGCATATTCGTCGTCTTACCATTTTCAGCGTGTGTTCGGGATCCTGTGCGGTTATACGCTCGGCGAGTATATCCGCAACCGCCGTCTTTCGCTTGCTGGCGCCGAACTGCAGGCGGATGGCGCAAAGGTCATCGATGTCGCTCTGAAATACGGCTACGACAACCCCGACAGCTTCGCCCGTGCGTTCAAAGCCTTTC
>JAFTEP010000045.1 GCA_017453605.1 Clostridia bacterium | reverse complement strand
AAGAAATCCCCATACCCGGTGGAGGGCGGCCAGCTGCTGCACGCCTTCCGGCTGGGCTTTGTCCATCCCCGCACCGGCAGGGAGATGCTGTTCGAGGCCGATCCCGAGCCCCGCTTCATCTTCCCTCAGGATCTCGTCCATTATCAGAAAATCTATCAGATCGTGATCCCCGTCGCCGTCAAAATCCGGCACGAGGCTGAAAATATCGTCGTCTTTTCCGAAAAACATTTCTTACCTCCTGAAATTATAAAGAATCAAATCAATTCAGTTTTATTTCGCCTTCGCCCTTTTTTTCAGTATGTGGAACATGACGAAAAGCCCGGTGAAAAACAGCACCGAGGCGGCGAGAACGACTGCCATCGCCGCGATCGTCACTTTCTGAGAGAAAAAGTATATATTGACATCTACGCTGTCCTTTATAGCTTCCACGATCCGGCTCGGAAAGCCGACGCTCTCCATTTCCTCAAATACCCCGCGCATCATGTGGTTTTTCAGAAGGCAGGTCCCGTAGGTCCCGGGAAAGAACGAAAGGACCTTTTGCAGCCCCTCGCCGAAATTGGATATCGGCATATATGCGCCGCAGATAAAGCCGTATCCGGCGCTGACGATCGTGCCGACCGCCGACGCCTGACCGTTCGTGCTCAAAAAGAAGTTCACGCACGACGAAAGCGCCGTCCCGAACAGCGTCAGCCCGAACACGTCAAGACAAGTCAGAATTACGTCGGTGAACGTCATATACCAGCCCTGAGTGGACAGGTACACAAGACAGATCCCGAGAGCGCAGAACGAGACGATCAGCGTGCTCGCCGCGGACGCGATATAGTATCCCGCCGCGAGAATAGGTCTTTTGACCGGCGAGACCTCGAAATCCCTGATGCTGGCGTTGGCCTTATCCTGGATCATCAGAAGGTTCGCGCAGAACGACACCGTCACGCAGCTCACCGCTAAGAGCGCCGAAATGAGCTGGCTCGCCACAGTGCCGTTGAGCAGCTTGTCCGCGATCGCCATCCCCTCCGGCAGAGCCGAGGCGAAGCTGTCGCGGTAGACCTTCGCGAGGAAGGTCGCGTAAAGCACTAAGAGTCTCATCGGCGTTATGAGCGCCGAGAAAAACATCCCTTTGTCCTTGAAAAACAGCTTCAGGTTCCTTCGTACCACAATAATGAGCGTCTTCATTTTGCCGCGCCTCCCGGAAGATCCTTGCCCGTCACCGCGAGGAAAACGTCGTCCATTTTCCCCTTTATCACTTCATAGTCTTTGAATATTTCCGGGTTCTTGACGATGAGCTCCGTCACTTTTTCGGTGTCCGGCACCGAAACGCGGATCCCGTCGCGCAGTCTTTTGTACGGCAGACCGAGTTTTTCGCCGTCTTTTTCGTCCGCGCCGTATACGGTCACGAAATCCCCGGCGTATCTGTTCTTCAGTTCAAGCGGCGTCCCCTCCGCGGCGATCGAGCCGCCGTCTATTATGACGACGTGGTCGGCGTCGGCGGCTTCCTCCATATAGTGCGTCGTGAGAAAGACCGTCATCTTCTTTTCCCTGCGCAGCTTCTCCATCACGCTCCACAAAAGCTTTCGCGTCTGCGGATCGAGCCCCGTCGTCGGCTCGTCGAGGATCAGGATCTCCGGCGAGTGTATCAGCGCGCGGGCTATGTCTATCCTTCTTTTCTGACCGCCCGAGAGCTTGTTAAGGCTCCTGTCGGCAAAGTCCGAAAAATCGAGCGTCCGCGAGAGTTCGTCAAAGCGCGCCCTGAACTCTTTTCCCGTGATGCCGTAGAGCGCGGCGCGGCTTTTCAGATTGTCCCTCGCCGAGAGCTGACTGTCGAGCGCCGAGTTCTGGAACACGACGCCGATCATGCGGCTGACAAAGTCCCGGTCCTTTTCGGCGTCGTGACCGCAGACAAGGATCTTTCCGCCGTCCTTTTTAAGAAGTCCGCAGATCATCGAGATCGTCGTCGATTTTCCCGCGCCGTTCACGCCGAGAAAAGCGAACAGCTCTCCCTTTTCCACTCTGAGCGAGAGATCCCTCACCGCCCTGACTTCTCCGTAAGATTTGTTGAGGTCTGTAATTTCTATGACGTATTCCATCTGATGTCCCGTTCCCGATATGATTTATTTGTGTCAGTATTTTATTATCGCGAATCCGTTCTTTGAAAGGATCCTCTCTTTTCCCGTTTCGGCGAGCCTTCTCTTGAGAAGGACCTTTCCGCCGTCCGGGATCGAAATCTTTTCGCCGTTGAAGTTTATAAACACCGCGATCTTTTCTTTCCCCTTTTTTCTCTCGAACGCCGTTATCCCTTTGCCGACGGACAGCCTCTTGAAATTTCCGGCGTTGAGCGCGTTTTCGCTCAGTCTGAGCGCGGACAGCTTCTTTATGAGCGACGCCCTTCTCTTTCCCTGAGCGGAGAACGCCCTCGCCCAGTTTATCCCGTAGCCTCTGTTGAAAGACCTGTTCGCGAAAAGACAGTGAGGGTTGTCGTCCGCGATCTCTTCTCCGCAGTAGATAAACGGCGTTCCCGGCGCCGTGAAGAGCCAGACGTACAAAAGATCGGCGGCGTAGGAGCCGAATTTCGTTTCCGCCCTGCCCTCGTCGGTGACGGTGTCGTGATTTTCGACAAAGAAGATCCGTTGTCCCGAGACCTTCATCACGTCGTCCCCGAAATTCTCGTCTAAAAACCCCGCGACGTCCTCCGGGTCCGCCTTCACGAGCTGCGGCCAGCCGTAATTGAAATCAAAAACTCCGCTTTCGGTGTATTCCGGAAGTCTGCCCTCGTTGAGCATTACGATATCGGGCTTAATCTCTTTCAGTTCTTTCACGGCCTCGTCCCAGAATTCGAGAGGGACCCTGTCCCCGACGTCGCAGCGGTATCCGTCGACCCCGAAATCGCGGACGTAATAAAGCATATTGTCTTTTATGTATCGCCTCAGGGCGGGGCTCTCGAAATTGAGCTCCGGGAATCCCCATCTGCCCGCCTTGACCGCGCCGTTTTCGTCTTTCACGACGCCGTCGGGGATCGTTTTTATCAGCTTCGCGTTCGGTCCGCAGTGATAGTACACAAGATCGAGCATCACAAGAAGCCCGAGCCTGTGAGCCTTCGCGACGAAGTTTTTGAGCTGAGCCTTCGTCCCGTATTCCCTGTCGATCTCGTAATAGTCCGCTATCCTGTAGGGGTTCTTCGGATTGCCGAGTCCTGTTTTTCTCTGCCTCTTGCTCCAGGTGCTTTCATTCTTTTCCTCGTCCTCTTTGAAGACCGGGCAGAGATAGGCGACGTTAGCCCCCGCGTCCCTGACGTGCCCCAGAAGCTTTCCGGCGTCGGCGATCGTCCCCCCGAGAGTGAACATCCTCGGATTTATCTGGTAGATTATGAGTTTTGTCTTGTCCATTGACTTTTCCCCCTTTTGTTTTCACGTTTTTATCTTTCCGTTCACGCTGCCGAGGATAAATGAGATTATCACGACGGGCCATTCGCTCAATAACACCGTTTCGATGAGGCGGGAGCTCGCGGCGCGCGGACCCTCCGGGAAGATGTCTTTTGTTATGACGCGGGTAAAATACAGAAGCTGGAAAGCAAGCGCGCAGACTGTGATCCCCGCGGCGGCGGCGCAGCAGATCTTTCCGGCGCGTCCGGGATCCTTGAAAACGAGCTTGTAAACGCACCTTAAAAGCGAGATCTCCTCCAGAACGACGGGGAGCACCATAAAGATATAGACCGGGACGATCAGTTTTCTGTCGATCTGGTCGTAAAGCTTGCTGTTCAGATCGCTTATGAATCCGGCGGCAGCGGCGGCGAGGGTCAGGACTATAACCCCTGTACCGATTGACAGTACGATTCTTTTTTTCATTGCGTCACCTGTTTTTCGCTCACGCGTCAGTCGTCAAAAATCACGTTTTCAAATCTTTCTTCGATATCTCTGTTCAGCTCTGAAAGACCGTCGAATTCCGGGGCGGCGTCGTAACACTTTATCCACGCGCGGGACTTCAAATCGAATTTTTCGAGCATATACGCTCTTTTTTCTTCGTCGGGAGCGAATATCACGATCCTGTAGGAAAAGCCGTCGAAAAACTTTACTTCGATAAGCCCGGGATATTTTTCGAGCGAATCGTTTTCGTGAGCGCTCGAAACGGCAGTCAGAAGCTCCGAACGGCTTATTTGCAGGATCAGGTTCTGTTTTGCGCACTTGTCGGCAAAAACGAACGCTCCGATAAGCGTTATCAGCTCCGCGACGGCAAAAGCCGCGAATATCGGGGTCTCGTTTGAAGAGACGGGATCATTGCCGTTTGTCAGAATGACGCACCACGCGATGTGAACGAACAAAAGCAAGACGAAAACGGCGAGCAGCGCGAGATAAAGTATGAATTTCCCGCGGCGCTTTTTAAAATCAGCCTCGGCTTCTTCGACGGGAGGGGCGGTACGGCGGCATCCTCCCGTTAAGGCGATATGATCGATGAGTTCTTTTGCGTTTTCAAGACCCGTTATCCAATAAGCTTTGTCGCCGAAAAACAGAGTGAGGCTTTTTGCGCCGCGGTCGAGCTGCGCTCTTCGCAGGGAAGAGAGCGGTTCGTGCAGTTCGGTCCCGAAGCCAAAGACGGCGTCGATCTTTTCGCCGTCGATCTCAAGACTGGCGCCCTTATTGAAATTGAAAAGAAAGATCGAAGAAAACCCGGTCAAAAGTCCCAGAGCCGCAAAGAAAAAGCAAAGGATCAGATCGTTTGTCCCGCCGGAGCGGACCGCTTCGATCCCCCATAAGCCGAAGCGCAGGGCGATAAAAGATCCGGCGGCTATCAGTATAAGGCTGTACGCGTAACGGATCTTCGGTGTCCTGAATACTCCTTTCATCTTCTTCACTTCTTTCATCTTCTTCACTTCCTTTGGCCGGTCGGCAATAACGTATCACGCCTGAAAAAATTATACCACGGATCGGCGCGAAAGTCAATTTTTGCGTCCCCGTTCCGCCCGGCGCAAAAATCCCCGACAAGTCTGGGAAACCCAAACTTGCCGGAGAAGAGAAAAGAAAATGTCCTACATTTTTAGTAATTACTAAATTATCAATTTGGTTTTT
>JAFTEP010000044.1 GCA_017453605.1 Clostridia bacterium | reverse complement strand
GCCAAGAATTGCCGGGGTCCTTTATTAGTCTCGGTCTGGAAAGCACAAGATATTCCTCGATAAGCTTCAGAGCTTTCGGATAGAGACTAACGACGCGAGGACGTTTAGACGAATCGCAGACGAGAGCGGCTTTATTGAGGTTGAGATTTGAGAGTTTAAGCTCGACAAGTTCCGTGACCCTGACTCCGGCGGAACAAAGTTCGAGCATGGCGCGGTCTCTTCTGCCCTTTGGATCGAAGGGATCGGGCTGAGAGAGCAGAACGTCGATCATCTTGCCGGAAAGAGATTTCGCCTTCTTTTTCGCGGCGGAGCCGGTCTTGAACGAGACGGAGGCCGCGGGATTTGTTTCACATTCGCCGCTCAAAACAAGATACTTGTAAAAGCTTCTGACAACTGAGATCCTGCGGTTCACGGTCGACGGAGCGCAAACGCCCGAAAGAGAATCGAAATATTCTCTCAACAGATCGCCGTCGATCTCACACGCTGAAAAGACTCCCAGGGCGGCAAAATGCTCCGAGAAGGCTCTGAGGTCCCTCTCGTAGGCGCCGCAGGTATTCTTGCCGGAGCTCTTTTTCAGCTCGGCGAGAAATCTTTCGCAGGAAGTCATCATAACAAAAAAACGACCTTTCGTAAAGAAAAATATCAGAGATAAATTGCCGCTGCTGTGCGCAGACAGGAGAACAAAAACAGGACGGTGGAAAACAGAAGAAAAACAAGGACGTACATAACGCTGAACCTGAGATTGACGTTTTTAAAATAAGGGGCGCAGAAAAGCGAGCCGCCGAACAGCTTATCTTCTCTGTCCGGGATGAAGCCGATCTGCTTTAAATAAACGCAGGTACAAAATGAACAAAACGAAGAGAGCAGTAATAGAGAAAACAAAAAATAGATAAACTCGCTTATAAATAAGGGGGTGAAAAGTCCCGATCCGGAAAGATCCGCGCAAAGACCTAAGGTCATCCCTCCGCTCAGACCGAACAAGAGACTCAGAAAAAATGAGACTAAAGGCGAATAACAAGTCACCCCGAAAAGAAAGCAAACTCCGAAGAACAATGCGCCGTGACGAAAACAGAGACCTGCACGCATAAAAAAAGATCCGCTTTCACCCCGGGAAAGCCTTTGAAGCAGGGCGTCGCAGACGCTCTTGCCGAAGTGGGTCAGGGTCACGCCGGACCACATAAGAGCACCCGCGAATGTTCCGACCAGCCCAACAATTGAAAAAACAATAAAAGAGATCTTGAATTCCCTGAATTTATTATCAAACGCCGAACGATCCGTTCTTTTCGGACCGGTTTTTTTCACCGTATCACCCCGCTTTTGGGACATCCTTAAAAACGATCCCCTGATAAACTTTATGTTCGTCAAAACCGTTTTATGCCCGAATGCGGGAACGAAGATATTGTACTATATTTCGACTGATTTTTCAAGCGATTTCAGAGGATCGATTCATTTTCGTCAAAAATCACATAGAACTTCGGGATGTAAAAAGCCGTGGAAAATAACTGACGCTTATCTTGTGCATTTTAAAGAAAGTCAGCACAGTATATGGAAACAAGAGATGAACAAAAGTGCGGGAAAGAATTTTTTCTTTCCCGCAGGTCAGGATCATTTATGCAAAATGCCCAAATTCAAGAGTTTATGAGTTCGAGAAACTCCTTTTCGTCGATGACGTGGATCCCGAGCTGTTTTGCTTTCGTCAGCTTTGAGCCGGCCTCTTCGCCCGCAACGACGTAATCGGTCTTTGCGGAAACGGAAGACGAAACTTTTCCCGATCGCTCCTCTATCAGCGCCTGAGCTTCTGCGCGCTTCAGCGTCGGAAGAGTGCCTGTCAGAACGAACGTCAATCCGCTGAGCTTATCGGTGCGCTTGGCTCCGAGATAGGCGGTGTTGACTCCGGCGCTTCTCAAGCGCGAGATTATTCCTTCGTTTTGCGGATGCGAAAAGAAATCGATAACGCTCTGAGCGCTTACAGCGCCGACGTCGTTGATCGCGACAAGCTCGTCGGGGGAAGCCTTTTCAAGCGTATCTATATCTCCGAAGCGCTCGGCGAGAGTTTTCGCGGCCTTCTCGCCGATGTTTCTGATACCGAGGGCAAAAATGAGTCTCGAAAGGCAGAGCGTCTTCGAGCGTTCGATGGCGGCTGCAAGCTTTCCGGCGCTCTTTTCTCCCATTCCCTCTATCGCTGAGATCACGGAATAATCAAGATAATAAAGTCCCGAAACGTCCTCAACCAAGTCTCTGTCGACGAGCGCCTGCGCGAGAGAGGGACCGAGACCCTCTATGTCCATAGCGGGACGGGAGGCGAAGTGGATCAGATTCCTGACAAGCTGAGCCTTGCAGGCGGCGTTGGTGCATCTGACAGCCGCCTCGCCATCTTCTCGTGTCACGGGTTCACCGCAGGAGGGACAGCGTGTCGGGAAAACGAACGGAACGCTGTCTGCGGGTCTCTTTGAAAGATCTGCTCCCAGAACTTCAGGGATGATCTCCCCCGCCTTTCTGACAAAGACGACGTCGCCCTTTCTGACGTCCTTTTGGGCGATGAAATCAGCGTTGTGGAGAGTCGCGCGGCTTACGGTGGTGCCCGCCAGCCTAACCGGCTCGAGCACTGCGTTCGGAGTGAGCACTCCCGTCCTTCCGACCTGCACGAAGATATCAAGAAGCTTTGTCGGGCGGACTTCCGGCGGGTATTTATATGCGACCGCCCATTTCGGGACGTTGGGGAGCTCGCCGAGCGTTTCTCTCAGCGCGAAGCTGTCTGTCTTGACGACAGCGCCGTCGATGTCGAAACCGAGAGCGTCCCGGTTTTCACCCATATATTCTATGCGCTCTTTTATAGATTCAAAGTCGGAAAAAAGCCTGAAATCGGGAGAGACCCTGAAGCCCAATGAAGCGAGCCTTTTAAGACTCTCGGCGTGGGTGTCGGGCATATCGAAGCCGGAAGATCTCTGTACGTTGAAGACGAAGATATCGAGCTTTCTTTTGGCGACGACCGTCGGATCGAGGAGTCTGAGGGAACCAGCGGCTGCATTGCGCGGATTCGCGAACAAGGGCTCGCCGGAAAGCTCTCTCTGCTCGTTGAGGCGTCTGAAGCTCTCACGGGGCATATAGACTTCTCCCCTCACCTCGAGAAGCGGCACGGGCTCGGCGAGGACAAGAGGGATCGACGGGAGTGTCTTCAGGTTCTCGGTCACGTCTTCGCCGACCGTCCCGTCGCCGCGCGTCGAGCCTCGGAAGAATTTTCCGTAGCGGTATTCTAAAAGGACGCTGAGACCGTCGATCTTATACTCCGTGACGAATTTCGCTTCGGGATCGGTCTTTTTGACGCCGTCGAAGAAGGTCTTCAGTTCCTCAAAGCTGAAAACGTCGGTCAGGCTCTTCATCACGACCTCGTGAGTCACTTTTTCAAAGCCCTCGAGAGCTTTCCCGCCGACTCTGCGCGTGGGAGAGAGCGGATCATCGAACTGCGGGAACTCTTTTTCGAGATCCTGCAGCTCTCTGAACATCATATCGTAGTCGTAATCAGAGATCTCGGGGGCGTCGAGTACGTAATAGAGTCTGCTGTGATACTCTAAAAGCTTTCTTAGTTCGTCTATTCTTTTCTTTGCGTTTGAAGCGTCCATAAACTGCTCCGTTATTTGATCTTTTCGGCTTTATATTTATCCACCGCGTTTTTGACCAAAAGATAATCGTTTGAAAGGATCGTGTCTATGCCCATATCGAGAAAACCGCAGGCTTCCTCGGGATCGTCCGACCAGAAGACGTTGCAGAGGATCCCGTTTTTTTTTGCAAGATCTACGGTGGACTGGTCGAAATAGGGCTTGAAGAGCTGGATCTTTTTTGCTCCGAGCGCGATGGCGCGTTCAGGCATACTCAAAACGTCGTGACTGCCGTCCCATCCGACGCAGACCGGGATGTCGGGCGCGATCTTCATGAAGTCGGCAAGGCTCTGATCGTTTGAAGACATCATATATGCGTGAGAGGCGCAGTCGTACTTTCTGATAAGCGAGGCGATGCGCTCGTACTGATGGTCGAGACCCGGTTTGTCCCAGATCTTGACGTGGATGTTCATGACGACGGTTCGCGCGAATTTTTTCAGGATCTCCTCGAAGGTGACGATCTTCAGACCTGCAAAGCGCTCTCCGACGACAGATCCGAAGTCTAAAGAGAGAAGTTCTTCGAACGTGTGATCGTAGACTTTTCCCGTTCCGTTCGAGACCCTGTCGAGGGAGGAATCGTGTATCGAAACGAGCTCTCCGTCAGATGTGCTCCAGATATCGAACTCTATCTCCTCAGCTCCGAGCGCAACGGCGGCTCCGAACGCGGGAAGACTGTTCTCAGGCGCAACAGTCGAAAAACCTCTGTGAGCGCAGACCCTCGGATAAGGCATAAGTTTTTCGGGGAGGACCGTCATGCTTCCGGCGGGTCTGTAAAGCCAGGGGCGTCTGCCCTCCTCGATATAATCGGGGTGGGAAGCCGGCTTACCCTTATATCCGGCACTCTTTTTGAAATGGCGGTGAGGATCTATATCCGTAACTCCTATCCCGACGTCGTTTTTCATATTGAGGACGATCTCTCCGTCCGGAGCACAGATCATACTGCATCCGCAGACCGGGCTGTCGTTGCCCATTGATACGGCGGCGCGGACGAGCCAAGCGTCTGTGTTGTACGACAAAAACGAGCCGATGACAGAAAGCGTGCGGTGAAGATCTGTGCGCTGATGAGAACAGCCTATGATCACGTCGGGCTTATAACGCGCGATCTGTGGGAAGTTCTCGTACATATAGAAATCGTAGCAGGTCAGAAACGCGAATCTTATGCCCTCTATCTCGATAATATACGGCTCTGCATACGAATAACTGTAGGAGCAGTCGAGCGCGTTCCCGCCCTCTTCGGCTCTCTTGACCTCCGAGGGGGCGGGATGCGCCTTGTAATACTTCCCGACCTCGTTTCCCTCGCGGTCGAAAGCGAAGGTGGTGTTTCTCATCCCGGAAGGCGTGATATCCGCAAAATTCGCGAATACTATCGCTTTGCAGCGGCGCGCGGTCTCGGAGATCTTTTTTCTGACGAGCGCGTTATATTTTTTGACCGAGTCGGCGAACATTCCGGCGCCGGAAGTCGACGCGGGGACGTCGCAGTATTCCGGGAAAACGATAAGGTCGAGAGAGGGGTCGCAGGTGTCGCAGAGCGAGATGAAGTCATTGAAACAGGAGTCGAGTTTTTCGGGATCAGTTGAATAAAAGGGCTGAACTACCGCGGTTTTCATGGCGTCCTCCGATAGATATTATTATGTGAATATAATAACAAAATCAAACCGAAAAGTCAAGAAAATCTAAGTAAAATTCCGGGGCGCAAAGCGCCCCGGAAAAAGCTTTTTCAGTTGCCGAAACAACCGCAGCCCTTGTCGAAAGAAGAATTGCAGGCGTAATAGTTTTTGGGATCGAGACCCTCGCGCAGTCTTCCGAGTCCTTCCCCGAACCTCTGGAAATGAACGACTTCCCTCTCCCTCAGAAAGCGGATCGGGTCGATGACGTCGGGATCGTCGACGAGGCGCAGGATGTTGTCGTAGGTCAGTCTCGCCTTCTGTTCCGCAGCGAGATCCTCGACGAGATCGGCGATGGGATCGCCGGTGCATTGGAATGTCGCGGCGGAGAAGGGCACGCCGCTCGCCGCCTGGGGATATACTCCCGCGGTGTGATCGACAAAGTAGACGTCGAAGCCCGAAGCCTTGATCTGTTCATAACTGAGATTCTTTGTCAGCTGATAAAGGATCGCCCCGATTATCTCCTGATGAGCGAGCTCCTCGGTGCCGATATCCGTGAGAAGACCCTTGTTGACGTCGTCGGGCATCGAATAACGCTGATTGAGATATCTCAACGACGCGCCGACCTCGCCGTCGGGACCTCCGAGCTGAGAAATGATGATCTTCGCGTAGGCGGGATTTGAGTTTTTTATCTTCACGGGATACTGCAGCTTCTTTTCATATACCCACATATCAGTACGCTCCTTCCCAGGGCCAGGGGCCGCAGATCCAGCCCCAAGACCCTTCGGTCTTATCGTCCGCGGCGGTGAGCGCGAAGCATGACGAGTTGATCTCTTTTTCAAGAGATCTTTCGATTTTTTTCAGGTCATCAAAACACTCGAGCGCTTTCTCGCAGCCCGGGTGTGTGTCGAGAAACAGAGTCACGTCGTCAACTGCGAAGGAAACGCCGTAGAGCTCGTTAATAAGGTTGCGGCAGGGTATTTTCACGGTCTCCTCCTTTGCGCGCAGAAGGGCTTGACGAGTTCCGGGAACACAGTTCCGTTTTTCAGACCGTCCGACGGATCACTGATCCCGTTCCAGACCTGAGACGGAACGTAGGCGAAGGCGATCTGTCTGTCGTCAGGGAATGGCTGCGCCGGGTTTTGCGGTCGGGATCCGCACGTCTGTTCAATCGGTTTCAAAATCTTTTCTCCTTTGAATGATTGAGGTCTCGCCTCACTTAATCATATTCTTCCGTGCCAAGAAGCGACATCAAAGAGAAAACAGCAAAATATTATGAAAACGTGCCTGCATCAAAAATTATAGATCCGCAGGGACTCATAATAAGAGTTCTCTGCGGATCTGAAAGAACAAAAATGTTTTTTATCTGTCTTCTCTGTAGTAGTTGACGCCGAGACCTTCGGGCGGCTGGTTCTCGCGCTTATTGCGGATGCTCGAAATTATAAGGATGATAAGCGTGATGACGTACGGAAGCATCTTGAAGAGCGTCGTGTATCTCAGCGAGGAAACTGTAATAAAGAGAGTGATCGACTGCGGGAGGATGAAGAGAGCGCCGAAAATGATGGAACCGAAAATGCTCACCCAGGGTCTCCACAGAGCGAAGATGACCAGAGCGACCGCAAGCCATCCGAGAGGCTCGATACTCTTATACGCCTCCTGCGAGCCGGAGAAGTCCATGACGTAGTAGAGTCCTCCGAGTCCGGCGATGCCGCATCCGACCATCGTGGCAAAATATCTGTACCCGGAGACGTTGATACCGGCGGCGTCGGCGGTAGCAGGGCTCTCACCGACAGCTCTGAGGTGGAGACCGACTCTGGTCCTCGTAAGCACAAGAGAAGCGACGACGGCGATGATGATCGCGAGGAAGGTCATCACTCCGCAGTACTGAAGCGAGTTCGTGTAGTCGCTGAAGGGAAAGCGGAAGAACTTTTTTGCGTAGAGATAGTGCGGAGCGGAAAGAGTGCTCATGACAAATTTAGTAAGTCCGACGCCGAATGTCGTGAGCACGAGTCCCGTGACGTTCTGGTTGGCGCGAAGATTGACTGTCAAGAACGAATACAGAGCTCCCAAAAGCGCGCTTCCCAAAAAAGAAGCCAAAATCGAGATCGTGACGACGAGAAATCCGGGAAGTTCAAGATCGTAGAGGACGTGGATCGCGGCACATCCGGACATAGCGCCGGCGCACATCACGCCCGGGATGCCGAGATTCAGATGGCCGGACTTTTCGGTGATGATCTCGCCCGTCGAGCCGAAGAGGAAAACGATGCCGATCGCGACCGCATTGAGGATGAAATTTATAACAGGAGAAGTGCCAGTCATTTTTTTGAGCCTCCCTGCGTTTTATTTCTGAAAACAAGACGGTATCTGATGAAGAACTCGCTGCCGATGACAAAGAACAGGATGATGCCGGTGACCATGTTCGGGAACGCCGAGCTGACGTTGAAGACGGTCGCAACGTTTCCGGAACCCTGTTCGAGGAAGATGATGAGAAAAGAAGTCAGAAACATCACGAAGGGATTGAAGGAAGCGAGCCAAGAGACCATGATCGCGGTGAAGCCCTGACCGCCGACGGTGTCCGTGGTGATCGTGTGATCGAGCGCGGAGATGAATAAAAATCCCGCTATCCCGCAGACCGCACCTGAAAGGAGCATCGTGCGGATGATGACCTTCTTGACGTTGATGCCGATGTATTTTGCGGTCTTCTCGCTTTCACCGACGACCGATATCTCATATCCGTGCTTGGAATAATTGAGATAAACGTACATGAACACGGCGATCATAACGACTATGAGGATAAGCAAGAGATACCCGCTCTCGTCGATCGCTTCCAAGCCGGGGATCTGGCGGATCTGAGGAAGATGCCCTTCCTCTCTCACTCTCAGCGAACTCTCGCCGCCCTTGACCCAGACGAGAAGATAATAGGCTACAAGATAGGTCGCTATATAGTTCATCATCAGGGTAAAGAGCGTTTCGTTAGTGTTCCACAGAGCCTTGAAAAGGGCAGGAAGCAGCGCCCAGATCATCGAGGCGACGATCGCGGCGGCGAGCATGACGATGATGAGGAGCCATTCCGGAAGGACCTTTCCGAGTTCTATTACGCAGGCGATCGCGGCAAGAGCGCCGACAAGGACCTGACCGTTGGCGCCGATGTTCCAGAATTTCATTCTGAAAGCGGGAGTGACGGCAAGCGATATGCACAGAAGGACGGCGACGTTCTTGAGGAGCTTCCAGATATAGATGCTGTTGCCGAAGGAGCCTTCGAGCATCGAGACGAAGAAGTCGACGGGTGACGCGCCGATAAGAACGACCGACAGGAGCGCGCAAAGCAAAAAAGCGGCGAAGAAGGCGGCGACGCGGATCAGCCAGGACTTGGCTCTGGAAATGTCGCTTCTTTTCAGGATGCGCACGAACGGCTCGCGGTTTTGTTTTTCGGAAACGGACGCCATCAGCCTTTCACCTCCCCGTTGATCTCAGATTCGGTGACTGTCTTGGTCATGAGAAGACCGATCTCTTCCTTTGTCGCCGTGCGGGCGTCGACGACTCCCGTCACGGTGCCGGAGTTGACGACCATGATGCGGTCGCAGAGAGCGACGAGAACGTCCAGATCCTCGCCGACGAAGATGACAGCGACGCCGCCGGCTTTCTGCTCGCTTAAAAGATTGTATATGAGATAAGACGAATTGATGTCGAGACCTCTCACCGGATAAGCCGCCATAAGAACGGAGGGAGATGAGGCGATCTCTCTGCCGACGAGCACCTTCTGGACGTTGCCGCCGGAGAGACGGCGGACCGGAGTGCCGATGCCGGGAGTCGAGACGCCGAGATCTCTGACGACGTCGACGGCGAGCTTTTTGGGTGTGCTCCGGTCAAGGAAAACCGATCTTCCCTTGCCGTAGCTTCTCAGCATCATATTGTCTGTGATATCCATGTTGCCGACAAGACCCATTCCGAGTCTGTCTTCGGGGACGAACGAT
>JAFTEP010000043.1 GCA_017453605.1 Clostridia bacterium | reverse complement strand
TTGCAAAATTGCTCGGGGTGACCTTTCAGGCGGTCAGCAAATGGGAAAACGATACAGGAATGCCCGATATTTCGCAAGTCGTGCCGCTCGCAAGATTATTCGGAGTGAGTACGGATACGCTTTTCGGAGTTTTCGGGATAAACGATTCAGATGAGGTTCAAAGTATTATAAAAAATGCGCAAAAATGTCTTTCACGACCTCTTGATTCATCCGGAATGTTTAATAAATATCTTGTTTTACAGGAAGGTTTGAAGCAGTTTCCCAACAATACGATTCTGTTAAGAGAATGTCTTGAAGCGGGGTTGGCGCTTTCATACCCTGAAACCGATATTTATGACGCCGAACACTCAAAAGCTATTTATCGAGAGTGTATACGGTATGCAGATCTTGTCATTTCATATTCTAAAAAAATAAGCGAAATAATGCGCGCTCACATGATTATGGTCATGCTTCATTCGGCATACGGAAATTTCAAGGAGGCGCATACGCATATTGAACAGTTTCCTGCGCGCGCTGATTTTAATATCCACGTTATGTATGCTTACTGCTCACATTGGAAAAAAGACGGTTTTGAGATCGACAGCTTGCAGTATGCGATCATGCATTATATTGAGGGAACATTGAGAAGTGTTGACCGTCTTGCCGAAGCTTTTGTCGCCTCCAGGGACTATAATTCAGCCGAAAAGGTCATCGAAACAGCGTTTGAAATGATTGATTGCATATTCAAAGACGATGCGGTGAAACCGCCGATCCATTACAGAGATCACGCTGATCTGTATCTTACGCTTGCCGAAGCGTATCTGAAGGACGGCAACCGTGAAAAGGCGCTCGATTCTCTTGAAAGAATGGTGAATTATGATACATCAGACTATCCCCGAATCGACAAAGATACACGAACGGTATCACCGCTTCTCAGAGCGGTTTCCCGTGAATTCTTTATTAAGCGAATCGACAGATTTAAGGATCTTGGTTCCAAATTGAATGACAGCAGGTTTGATGAATTAAAGAACGATGAAAGATTTCTGATGCTGATGCGGAGAACAGAAAACGCCAAACAATGAAATCTATTGCAGCAAAACAGCCCGAGGCGGGGAGCGATCCCCGCCTTGTTTCTGCTTCTTTCTCCGACGCCAAAGCGCCTGAGAAAGACCCTCGGTTTCACCAATTTCCCCTCCCGTCTTGACAAATAAGCCGGGAAAAGGATATAATCATCAATGAAAAAAGAGTTAATAATCCGGAGGATCACGATGACGCACCAAAACAGATTCGGGATGTTTGTTCATTGGGGCATATACGCGCTGACCGGCGTTCAGGAGCAGGTCTTTGCCCGGATGGATATGGACAGGGATCAATACGAAGCTCTCGCGAAGCGCTTCGATCCCCAAAAATTCGACCCGGACAAGTGGGTCCTGCTCGCGCGGGACGCGGGTATGGAATACGTCTGCTTCACGGCAAAGCACCACGACGGCTTTTGTATGTGGGACACGGCGTACAGCGACTATAAGATAACGAACACTCCCTACGGGAAAGACGTTCTGAAAATGCTCGCTGATTCCTGCGCGCGGCACGGGATGAAGCTTTCGGTCTACTATTCCTGCCCCGACTGGCATCATCCGTTCGGCTTCAATCCGGCGTCAAGCCATCAGTGGAAAGCTCTCTCAGACAACGGGACCGATCCGGACAAATATCTTTCTTACGTCAGGGATCAGGTGCGCGAGTTGTGCTCGAATTACGGACCTTTATACACTTTCTTCTGGGACATCCCGCCGAAGATCGACGATCCGTCCCTCAACGAGCTGATCCGCTCTCTTCAGCCCGGCATTTTCATCAACGACCGCGGGTACTCAAAGGGCGATTTTTCCACTCCCGAGCGGGATTATACCCCGGCTTCCGGCGTGGAAGCCTTTACCAGAATGACGGAGGCGTGCAATTCCGTCGGCGAACAGAGCTGGGGCTACAGGAAAAACGAGGATTTCTTCACGCTCCGTTACCTCACGGGCTCGATCGACCGTATGATGGCTCGCGGAGCGAGCTATCTGTTGAACGTCGGTCCCGACGCGTCCGGCAAGATCCCTGAGGAGTACGCCTCGCGGATCCGCCGCGTCGGGGACTGGTACAAGAGGATGGAGGGCGCTCTGTGCTGTCACGAGGAGGATAAGTTCGATTACGGCGTCAAAGGCGGCGTGCCGATCGTGACGCGAAAGGACGGCAAAACATACTTTCATTTCCCGGACGGACTGTGTTCCTCCGCGTTTTCTCTTCGCCGTTTCCCCTGCCTGCCTCGGTCCGTGCGGCTTCTGAACACGGGCAAAGAACTGTCCTTCGCCTACGAACCTCTCCCGGAATTTTTCTCCGAGGGACGCGCGAAGCCGTACCTTCATATCACCGGGATCCCGTCGGACGAGCTCGCGAGCGAAGCGATCGTGATCGAAGTGATCTGGCGCTGAATGGTGCGGCGTAAGCGCAATTTGACCCGGGCGGGGAGCGATCCCCGCCCTGATTTTCGACCCGAAACGAAAGCCCCGGCAGGCCGAAAGAAAGGCTTGCCGGGGCGGGCTGTTATATAATTGTTGTCAGTCGTCCGCGAGGATCTTATTGAGTTTTCTCTGCAGGGTTATCCTCGCTTTGAGATAGTCGGAGAAATCTCTGATCTTTTCTCTGTTCCAGACGTTTTCGGCGAGGGCGGGGATACGCTCGATGGCCTTCTCAAACTCGAACTGAGTTCCCTCGGGTATGAAATCCGCGCCGTGGAAGCGCTCGATGCTGTCGCTCCACACGCACAGGCCGCCGCCGAGGATCTCGGGACAGTCTTCGACACGGACGAAAGAGCCGTAGTAGGGCGATTTGTTGTGGATCGGCTTCCAGTAGGTCAGATCCCACTCGAAGACGTCGCGCTCTCTCCAGAAGGTGCGTGGCGATACGACGTAAAGCGGCTGCCAGGAGCAGTTGATGATTTTGAATCCTGCTTTCAGAAGCTGCGGAGTGGTCTGGTAGTAGTTCTCCCAGCTAACCATGATGAGATCTTTTCTCACAAGATGGTTCGCGCACTCCCTGAAGCCCTCCCAGGCGATCGGCTGTCTGCCCTTCTCGAAGACGGCGGTCGCCATTTCGTTGACAAAGTGCGCCAGAAGAAACTCGGCGGCGTTCTCGTCTTTCGGGTCTATACCGACCGATCTGTAATATTCGAAATCGGCCTCGTTCTCGAGCCACTTTTTTATTTCCGCCTCGTCTCCGCCGATGTGTATATATTCCGAATACGGGAAGAGATCGCAGAGCTCCTTGAAGAGGGACTTCATCGCGTCCATCGACTTCTTGTTTATGGGGATGATGCCCTTTGTCCCGAAGGTGTCGGAGTAGTTTGTCTGGAAGGCTTTGCAGTGACCCGGAACGTCGATCTCGGGCATGATCCGCACGCCCCTCAGACGCGCGTATTCGTTGAGCTCCCTTATCTGCGCGAGAGTGTAGGATCTGCCGGGAGTCGAGAGGTCCGGGAACAGGAGCGAGGGCAGTGTGTAGCTCTGATCGTCCGTGAAGTGCAGGTGCAGGACCCTGATCTTGTAGAAGCGGCACAGATCGACGTACTGCTTGACCATCTCGAAGCTGTGCCGGACTCTCGCCAGATCGACCATCACGGAGCTGTATTCGCTCGAGGGCGAGTCGGCGATCTCGGCTTTCGCGATCTTGCCTTCCTCGGTGATGAGCTGGATCAGGGTGGAGACCCCGTTGAACGCGCCGTCCTCGTCGGGCGCGTCGAGCCTGACTCCGTCCTCGCCGACGGAAAGTCTGTAGGAGCCGGAATCGAGATTGCCGTCCATCCTGAAAATGATCCCGCCGTCGCCGAGCGAGAGCTTCTTGTATGAAAATCTGTTCGTGAGCCCGCAGAGCGTCTTTGCGGCATTGTTGAATTCGCCCCCGTCCACCTTCTGCGGCAGATCGAAAAGAACATCCTTCTCCGGCGCTTCAAGCGCCTTGGGCTTCGGTATCAGATACATTTTGCTCACTCCTTCACGTTTCGGATATGCAATAATCATATCACGCATCCTGCGTTTTGTCAATCGGAGAAAGCGTTTTTGAAGAGTAAATACTCCGAAACGCTCAGGGAAAATACAAAGACGTACCGCGGAAACGATTATCAGGCAGCCTCATTTATCATTTCGTGTTTTCATAAGGAGAATAAATAATCGGCGAAAGCCGAAAAGGCGTATTTAAGAGATTTTTCATCCGGACAGAAATCGCTTGTGTGAAGTCCCGACGCAAAGCCGCCGCTTCCGGAATTTGTACCGAAGCGGAAGATCATCCCGGGCGATTTCGTGAGATACCAGCCGAAATCCTCTGAGCCCATCTTCTTTTCAAGCGGCACGACTTTGTTCCCTGCCGCTTTTAAGGCGGCGACAAAGTCATTTGTTACGCGTTCGTCGTTATGTACCGCGGGAGTGCTCAGATGCCAGTCTATATCGACCTTTCCGCCGAAAGATGCGGCGATTTCTTCGCAGATTGAGAAGGTGGTTTTTCTCATCTCTTCCGCAAAATTATTATCGTAAAACCTGAACGAGATTTCGAGCCTGCAGTTTTCGGCGATCACGTTGTGCGCCTCTCCTCCGCGGAAAACGCCGACCGACCATATATATTCTTTCATCCCCGCGAGTTCTGCAACGGATTTTTTGAGCCTGACGTAAGCCTCGTTTGCCATTTCGATCGCGTCTATTCCGGCTTTCGGGGCGGTGGCATGCGAGCATCTGCCCGTGAATACGATCCTAAGCGGGACGCACGCCGCCATAAAATCGCCCCGGCAAACGGCTATCTCTCCGGTGTTCGCTCCGGGCTCGCAGTGGGTGCCGATTATATGATCCACTCCGTCCATAACGCTGTTTTCGACGAGCATTTTCGCTCCGCTGACGGCGCCCTCCTCGCTGGGCTGGAAAATGAGCCGCACTTTGGTTTTCAGCTCTTTTTCGTGCGCCTTCAGATACCGCGCGAGCCCGAGAAGCACCGCGGTGTGCGAATCGTGGCCGCAGGCGTGCATCATCCCTTTGTTTTCGGAAGAATAAGGCAAGCAGGTCTTCTCTTCTATAGGCAGCGCGTCTGTGTCAGCTCTGACGGCAACGGTTTTTTCGCCCGTTCCGATCTCGGCGACGACGCTGCTTTTTCCGTAACTCTCGGTGAAGTCTACGCCTGCCTCTCTCAGCTCGTCTTCCACCGTTTTCACGGTCTGCGGCAGATCGAATCCGACTTCCGGATGCTTGTGAAGTTCCCGCCGGAGCGTCACCATTCTTTCAAATATCTCTCTTGTTTCAATTGTTTCTTTCATGATCTTTCCTTGTCCGCGAATTCAACTATCTTCCGTGCGGCGGCGACGAGCTTTTCCTCGGAGAGGGTGCAGGCGATCCGGATATATCCCTCGCCCGCCTTGTTGAAGGCGTTGCCCGGCACGACCGCGATATGTTTTTCGTCAAGAAGCCCATAGGCGAACTCTTCCGAGGTCAGTCCAGTTTTTTTAATATCGACGAACAGATAAAACGTCGAAACGGCGTCCCCGAGAACGAGATTCTTTGACTTTCTCAACTCATTCGTCATCGCCCTGCAGCGTTTACGGAAGGTCTCGCAGATCGCTTTTTCCAGAGGAGAGCTGTTTTCGAGCGCCGCGACGGACGCGTATTGTGCGAACATGCACGCGCAGGAATTGACGTTTTCCTCGAGAGTGGCCACAGCCGAGGCGATCTCCTTCGGGGCGCAGACGAAGCCCACCCGGAAGCCCGTCATCGAAAAGCGCTTGGACACGCTGTCAATCAGAATCGTCCTCTCCTTCATTCCCTCGATCTCGAGGATGCTCCGGCACTCTCCCTCGAACACTATCGTGTGATAAACCTCGTCCGACAACACCCACAGATCGTGTTTTTTTGCGATTCCTGCTATCCCTTTCAGCTGTTCGAAAGTCAGCACGGCGCCCGTCGGATTTGAGGGCGAGTTGATGATGACGGCTTTCGTTTTGTCCGTCACGGCTCTTTCGATCTTTCCGGCGAGCTCTTCCGGCGCGCCTTCCAAACAGTTGACGTATATCGGTGCCGCCTTGGTCATCTTCACCATGTTTGTGTAATTCGGCCAGTGCGGCTCGAGGATGATCATCTCGTCCCCCGGATCCAGAACGGACGCCGCCGAGAGATATAGCCCGCCCATGGCGCCGGCGGTGACGGCGATCTCGTCGGTCGAGTAATAAACGCCGAGCCTCTTTTTCACGTCGCGGCCGATCGCTTCTCTGAGCTCTGTGATACCCGCGTTCGCCGTGTATTTAGTTTTGTTTTCTCCGAGCGCCCGGCACGCGGCGTCAATGATCGGTTTCGGAGTGGGGATATCGGGGTCGCCGAGGGTCAGATCCGCGACGTCTGAGTATTCCTTTGATTTGTCGTAAAGCTTTCTCACGAGCTGGGGCTCGTTTTCTTTTACCGTTCTTGAAACGAACATATAAACCACCTCCACTCTATTATGAGGCGGGAGGTGGTTTTTGTCTTTTATAAATCGTGGTTCTTTTTTCACTAATCGGATATCCTGAACGCCGACGGAGGCTTTCCGAAGCTTCTTTTGAACATCGAAGACAGCTGAGAGGCGTTGGAAAAACCGCAGCTGTAGGCGATCTCCGTGCAGGAGAGCCGGGTGTTTTCAAGCATGAGCCGGGCGTTTGCGAGCCGGACCCTTATCAGGTATTCCTGCGGAGACACCCCGAATCTCTTCGTGAATACGCTCCGGAAATAATCGTAACTGTAGCCGCTAAGCGCCGCGAGCTGGGAAAAACTGATCCTCTGGCTGTAATACTGCTCCAAATACGCCTTGATGTAATCCAGATCCCGGCACTTTTTGTCCTGCGAACCTTTGGAGCGTTTTATTCCCACCAGCAGAAGATCCAGCAGGGCAAGGGCGGAGACTTTGTAGTCCGTTTCCTGGAGCGTATATTCTTTCATGATCCTTTTCATGAACGACGGCACGGAGTTGTCGTCGGAAACGTAGGCGCCCTCTTTCGGGATAAGCTCCGAGCCGGCGTATTCAAAGCCGATGAAAAGGATCTCGCCGTCGCCGTCGAAGATCTCGGTGTGCCGGGTCCCCGGGCTGATCACGCAAAACGAGCCCGGAGCCACCGGGAACTCTCTGCCGTCCATAAGCTCTTTTCCGCTCCCCGCGAGAAAGCAAACGATCTCGCAGCAGTCGTGGGAATGAAGCTTGAAATCGTTTTTTTGCGTGCTGTGCCTGTTCAGAAAACAAATCCTGCTCCGTTCCATTCTGCGCGCCCTCTTTTTTTTCGGATGGAATGATAATAACACGCCCTGTGCGTTTTGTCAATCGTAAAAAGAGCTTTCGGGATTTTTACCATTTCATTCTGTAGGTCCTGGCGCGGCCTTTGCCGTCGGCGATGACGAAGCCCTCGGCGATCAGTTTTGAAAGTATCGCGCGGGCGCGCTGAGGGCTCACGCCGAGCGAATCAGCGACTTCTTTTGTTTTTGCAGCCGCTTTGTCGGTCAGAAATTCTATGACAGTCTCTTTCTGAAGCTCGAATATCCTTTTCCCGCCCGGTTTCAGGGTGTCTTTTTTATCGCCCGACTTTTCAAACGGAAGAGATAACGTGATCCTGTCAGGCTCGAAGGACTGCGAGAAGGCAGGCTCCGCCCATTTCTTTTCGCGCCAGACCCGGAAGATGTTCGGGATGCCGCTTCCGGTGCGCTCGCCGATATCAATAAGGTTGAAGATCTTTTGCATCGCGCCGTTTCGCGGATCGGAGAAGCCGCCGCTTTTGGCTTCGTCTATGCCGATCCGGAAGCTTCCGGGATTTGTCAGAGTTATCCCGCCGCGCTTTCTGACGATCTCCACTCCGCCTCTGCCGCAGTAGTCGGCGTTCACGAGGCAGTTAGTCAGCGCTTCTTTGAGCGCCCCGGCTACGGAAGCGTCGCAACGGACTTCCGGATCGCTTTGAAGCCTGCCGCAGACTCCGAAATAAAAACCGTAAACGTTCCCGGAAGAAAAGACTCCGTCCGTCCGGCTCTGAGGATTTTGTTCCTCTCGGAAAACGAGAGAAAAATGCGGGAATTCATTTTTTACGTCGTATTCGTTCCCGAACGTCAGCAGTCCCGCGCGGGTCGGGTGCGGCTTTGAGTCTTCGCCGATCCCGGCGGCGCCGATCTTCAGAAGGAATTCTTCGTCGCGGAGCGAGTTCCAGACGTGTCCCGGTCTGGCCTCGCGCATCCTCTGACGGTATGACGCGAGCGTTTCGGAGTTGAAGACTTCAAGACCGGATTTTTCCAGAACGAGCATATCCTGAGTCTGAGCCGACGCGTCGCGGTACATGGCTTCCAGCTCTTCGGCGGTGCATTTGTAGTCGCCCTCGCCGTTCCGGCGGTAGCTGTTCTGAGGGTCTCCTTCAACGTAGACCGGCTTGCACGCGCGGTCGGCGCGGGGAACGCGGATAACGACGATGCGCTTAGAGTCGACGTTTTCTACCGTCACGTCTTTGTCCGAAAGGATGTTCACGCTCGCTTTTTTGGGGTCGTTGACGAGCTCGAAAAACTCTCTTATCAGCTTTTCGGGATCGGGAAGGTCTATCGCGCAGAGAGACTTGTCTTTATTCTCCACCACACCGAGCAGGATAAGCCCTCCGAGCGTGTTCGCGAAGGCGGAATAGGTCTCCCACAGACTGTGCGGCAGACCGCCGAGCGCTTTTTTTGCCTCTATGCGGTTGTTTTCTCTGTATTTTTCGAGGTTTCTCAGATCTATCATTTTTCCACCCGCCCGAAGGCACAAAAAAGCCTTGTTTTATCGCTTGAAGGATACCACAAATCTTTTCTTTTGTCAACTCTCACAGCGCCAGGAGTCCGGCGGGGATGCTGATGCGGTTTTCCTCTCCGAATTCATAGGAGTATCTTATCACAAGCGCCCCGTTTTCCGAAAACATCCAAAGCTCCATCGGCTTTTCCTGATCTATCTTTCCCTTTTCGGTTTCGGGGAGGATATCGTCAAAAGCTATCCTTTCGCCGCTGTCGAGATCGAAAACGATGACGCGGGCGTAACCCGGATCTAAGCCGAAAGCTTCATAGTCTGCGTTATTCGCCGACGGGTTCAGGATAAAGTACTTTTCTGCGAGGATATATCCGCGCCAGTTCATAAATTCAGTCGCCCGATCCCCTTCTTTCAGCGTGAAATGCTCCGCCATATAATCCGTGACGTATTTATTGATCTTCGCGGCGTTTTCGAACCGGTCTTCTTCAAGCAGTGCGAAGGCGAAGCTGTTTTTTGAGAGCGCCGAGTATTTGACCCCTCTTGACGAGAGCACGACGTTTCTTTCGGAAAACTCTTCGTAGACCCAGTCGGTGTCGCGCCGTTCGTAGTTCCACACCATAAGGTGCGGGTCGACGCCGTCGAGCGACAGGTTCACCCCGGTCGCGACGTATGGGTTCCTGCCGTCGAGATAGACGTTTTCGAGGTCGATCTGCCACCAGCTGTCTTTGGTCAGCCCCTTGAAATCTCTGATCGTCGGGTAGTAGGTCCCCCAGTCCGTCGCCATGTGCATCAGCTGAGTCCCGACGGCCTTGTTCAGCGCGGCGGCAATATCAGTTCCCCGGCAGAAGCACTCCTCAAGAGAAAGCTTCTTTCCGGTCTCCAGATCCCAGATCGCGCAGTCGACGTATTTGCAGCCGTCGTAATCGTAAAAGTCTTCGTCGAGACGCTGGTCGTATCGCGTATAAACAGTCATCGAAACGAAGCCGTTTTTCTCGAGTATTTTGTAGTACGGCGCGTTCCGGGACGGCAGCAGCGCCTGCTTATTCAGCGCAGTTTCGGCAAAAGCTTTTATCTCTTCTCTGAGTTCCACGTCCTTTATGAAGCCGAGATCGATGGTCTTCAGGTAGAAATCGGGGATTGCCGAGACGTATTCGAAGGCGATCTTTTCGTCCGATCTTTCTCTTCCCGCGCCGACGCCCGCGTAGGCTTCGGGCTGCATCAGTTCAAAATCGAAATTCACGTTTTTCACCGGCACGTATCCCGACTTCGCCGCCTCGAGCTGGACCGCGTCGGAGAGGGCGAATTTTTCGAGGAGCGGAAGCCTCCCGTCGCCGGTATCGAAGTACATCAGATAGTTATACCCCAAAAGCGGATAGCTCCCGTCGTCTATCGTCGTTCTGTTCGGCGTCACTCCGTCCACGGCGACAAAATTTATAAGCTCGCTGTCTTCGTACATATCCGCGGCGTAAGCGTAGACGGAATAGCCTATCGAGTCTATCGCGTTATCGTTGTACGCCATCGCGTCCATCGCCGCCTTCATCGAGCCCGCGCGGTACTGCGTCGGCGCGTCGGTCAACTCATAGCCTTTCATGAAATCTATCATATAGTTCTGGCTTCCGGAGTCGTTGTTTCGCTGATAGGCGATGATCCCGGCGTCCCTGCCGCCGACCTCTTTCCAGTTGGTGATCTTCCCGCTGTAAATGTCCCTGAGCTGCTTCTGCGTCAGCGACTTGACGGGGTTTTCGGCGTTGACGACGAAGACGAAGGCCTCCATAGCCACCGGCACCTCTTTCAGCTTCACGCCGCTTTCTTTTTCGTATTCCCGGACTCTCTCTCTCTGCTCATCGGATAAAGGGCAGGTGAAGATCGCATCGGCCGTTCCGTCGAGAAGATTGTCGAGGGCTCCCCAGGTCGTGGTATGGGAAACGAATCCTTTGGCTTCTTCCGCGCTGACGCCGTACAGT
Organism: Clostridia bacterium; assembly: GCA_017453605.1. Lineage (GTDB taxonomy): Bacteria > Bacillota > Clostridia > Oscillospirales > SIG627 > SIG685. Next base: position 733 of record JAFTEP010000043.1, on the reverse strand, counting down.
GCGGCTCTCAGCGCCGCCTCGAACGGGATCAGAGAAGTCGAGCCGTCCATTTTCGGCAGATCGTTTCTCAATTCATCGTATCCGTCGCCGAAATCGAAGGTCATGCTGTCGACGGCGGAATAAAGATTTCCGGGATTTTCAAGGATCAGCGGCTCGTAGTCTGAAACTTCTTCGCTGCTCTCCGGAACGGATACCGCTGATGTCGTTTGCGTTTGCGTCCCGGCAGTTTTTGCGGCAAAAGTCTCTTTGGGATCCGCCGTTCCTGTCGCGCCCGAAGACGTCAAAGCCTGCGAGCAGGAGCTCAGGATAAATAAAAGGGCGAGAAGAACACTTACGACTGACTTTTTCATTTTTTCTGCACTCCCGATAAAACTATTTCGGTTTCCCGATACGATTTCATTTTATCACCGGATATAAAATAAGTCAACGGGTTTTTTTGAGATCCGTGAAAAGACTTTTGAGACCTTTTGTGAAAATCGGCTGAAGGATTTTGAGACTTTATTGTTGACTAAAGTGTTTTTCACTGGTATAATTGTATCAACAAAGCTCGACACAGGGCAAATACAGGAGGAAAAAATGAAAAAATTCGTTTGCACGATCTGCGGTTACGTTCACGAGGGAGACACTCCCCCGGAGAAATGCCCCGTCTGCAAAGCGCCGGCAAGCAAGTTCAAGGAGCAGGAAGGCGAGATGACCTGGGCTTCCGAGCACGTCGTCGGCGTCGCCAAGGACG